>QBUR01000192.1 GCA_013374385.1 Candidatus Methanocomedens sp.
CAGAATACTTTTTGATAAACTATTTCTACATTATTAACATCAATATTCATTATCACAGCACAAGTTTCATTCACTTAGGTGTTCGATTTGAAAAATAACCAGTTAAATAATTTAAAGGATGTAGTAAGTGAATCACATCAAGCCAGAACTGTGAGAGTGGCCGGTGAATGGACACTGGTATTCAAAGCACCTTTTGAAGATTCAGATGTAATAAAGAGCATAAAGGATTTGCTACTGGAAATGGATATCGAAGATACTCAGTACCTTGATTCTGTAGTGATGGTGACAGGCAGGAAATCTGTGAAAGTCCAAAGCAATCTTATTGAAGACCTGTTAGGCGATAGGAGTAATGTTCAGCTTATTGTCAATAATATGAAAGATGAACTTGACCGGGAGTTCGGGTTCAAAGTTTATGAAAGAGGACCGCACAGGAGAATGGCCATACGGATACCTCTTAATGATATCAAGGATTTTACCGATACCTTCACATCGAGGATAAAGGAAGCAGTATTGAAAAATGGCACCCTGATACCTGGCACAATAGGCGACATTATTTCGGTTTATTTGATAGCAGATGAAACGTTTGTACGGATTGAACCTGATTCATTCTTCAGGGAAATATTAGACCTGCCAGTCGATACTGTATTGCCGACTGATGAAACAGAACAACCCACGGCTCAGGCAGGTATTATCTATGGAGAATCACCACAGGAACTGGTGGAACTGGCACTGAACAAATTGAAACGGTACAGGAAATTCAGAGACATCAAATTTATAGATGCTGCCGGGGTAACTCATGATTTTGATGCATTTGCGGATAATGGGGATGACAGTGTACTGATAAAATATCTTGATACGCCCACATCCGAAGACATGAATATAATGAGATTGTACCTGGATGCCCTGCCTGCTAAAAACGGCTGGATACTGACTGGTGAACCGGCAATGGAGATGGAGCAAACTGAAAGAATTTCTATATTGACGATTAACGACCTATAATAAAAAAAATGGGGTATTGACACTGACAGCACATAACCATAGCGATAATGAAAATAATAGCGCTAAAGATAAGCGCATGCCCTCGGGGAGTGATAAACTGGATACAATGCTTGGTGGAGGCATTGAACGCGGTATAATCACGCAGGTTTACGGTGCATCCAGTACTGGCAAGACAAATATCTGCACACAGCTTGCAGTACATTGTATCAGGGGCGGGGAAAGAGTTGTGCTCATTGACACCGAGGGGTTCTCAGCTGAACGGTTCAGCCAGATGGCTCAAAATGATGCTAAAGAGATTGCTAAAGACCTTATCATCTATGAACCAAAGGATTTCCAGCAGCAGTATTCTGCAGTGGTGGATGTAGAAAAACTAGCCAGTACCGGTATCGGGCTGGTAATCGTAGATTCTGCTACTCTCTTTTACAGGTTCGGATTGTCGCCAGACGATGAAGGAAATGCGAGTGTGAGGCGTAAATTGGTGGAACAGATAGCAGGCCTTCACAGACTGGCACGAAAATTCGATATGGCGGTGGTTATCACAAACCAGGTCTACACAGATACCAAAACCGGAGGAGTTTGTCCTCTGGGGGGTAACCTCATAGAACACCTTTCAAAGACCATAATCAAGATGGAGAAGACAGGTAATAACAGGCGCAGGGCCATCCTGATGAAACACCGCTCAAGGGAAGAAGGCCAGTCAGTAGAACTTATCATTACCGGTGAAGGTATTGTGTAGGGAACATTATGAACGATATACTATTCACCGCCGCCCAGCCTTTTAAGAGAAAGGGAACTGATTGCTTAAAAGAGAGTGAATTTGTAATGGCCCTGTCCATGGACCTTAACTGGTTCAAACCTGGTATTGCTAAGGCTTTTGTGCAGGCAGCCGTGGATAATGGTATCATAATCAGGGAGGGAGGGATGCTAAAGGCACTGTTCAATCTGGAAGATGTGGAAATCCCTATGGGATTTAAGCCTGATGCGTCTGTATTCCAGGAAAAAGAAGTGTTTGAGCAGATAGTTGACAGGATTATGGCCAATACAGGGCTTGAAAAACAAAAGATTGTTGCGAGTATCAATAAGAAACGCAATGAGACTGCGGGGTTGTTCACCATTGAGGTGCTGGGAATATTAGTGGCCCAGGAGCACGGTGCCCAGGTGGATGACCTGATTGAGAAGTCATACAGGAACCTGTTGAAAGGGTGACAAATCGGTTGAGGGGAGTGGGAAGGAATATAATGACGGAAAAAGAGTGATCGTTCCAATTCCTTCCCGTACTTATTGTACAATCATGGATTGACTGTTCAGTTAATATATTAGAGCCAAGAGTGGAGTGAAAGTATTACAGCGGGAGGATTATGGGTCTGGCAGTACAACCTGCCTATGCGTGGGATGGCTGCGGTTTTCTATTGAACTGGAAACATTACCAAGATACTTATGGGCAGCATTGACTGCAGCACATATCTCCTCTGGCATAGGTCTTCTGGAAAAGCCGCCCACCGGTACGTAGCGTATGATCTTGTACCTGATATTGCCGATGTTTGATAAAAAAGCTGCAATGTGCTCGGTCTCGCCGATATCCACGACATCAGGAATATAGACTGTGTTTACCTCAAAATCGAATCCATGGTCATAGAGCAGTCGTATGGCTTCCAGTACCTTGCTATTATCCTTACCTGTATACCACTTGTGTAGTTGTGGATCGAGTGCTTTCAGGTCTATGTGGATTGTAATGCCTGCAAGATTTTCCAGCAATGCCTTATCCAGGCAGTGTCCGTTGGTGGAAAGGATAACTTTGTGCCCGTCCAGTTCGTGTATAAGCGATAGCAGCCCCACCCTGTCAATGGTGGGTTCCCCTCCGGCCAGCATCACTTCCCTGCCTGTCGGTATTTGTTCGGCTATGCGGGCGGGGGATATTTCTACACCCCCACAGTGCCGTTCTTTGCTAAAGCAGCCCCGGCACCTGAAGTTGCACCCTGAAACCTGCACCGTGCATCGTGCATCTGAAAGGGCGAGATAGGATATACGCATGATATGGGAAGTAATATCCTATAAGATATAACATATTAGACTGCTGTTTGCAATCGGTAATGTGCAGTTTTTACAATACCATGCAATAAGTTTTATATTATGGATGAGATGGTGGAAGCTATACGGAGCAGGGCTGAATCTGATAATATTAACAATCTCAAGCCTATGAGGTCTAAAGATTCCAGTTTTCCATTGGCTGATAAAGTTGCCGATGTGGTATTCATATCAAACGTGTTCCATGAACTTGATGACCACGGCCTGGCACTAAAAGAAGTCTTGAGGATATTGAAAAGTGACGGCATCCTGGCAATGGTTGACTGGAAAAAAGAGGAGACACCGGTGGGACCGCCTGTGGAACACAGGTTCTCTGAACTGGATGTGATAGAAATATCACGGCTTAACGGATTCGAACTGGCGGAGACAAAGGAAGCTGGGCCGTACCATTACCTGGTAGTCTGTTCCAAACCGCCGGAGTGAGTGATAATATGGCTGAAAAAGTAGCATATATATATCCAGACAAATGTGATAATTCACCAATGTGCCCGCTGCCTGATGTATGCAAGCAGGGTGCCATTACACGCAGGAAGATTAATGTGTTCTTGATGGAAAAGCCTGTAGTTGACCATGAAAAGTGTATCGGGTGCGGGGTTTGTGTTGAGGATTGCACGGGCGCTACGAGTATGGTGGATAGGTGACGTTTTTTGGGTGGTTGTTTTGGTTTTTAGGTGACCACAGCAGAGTGGGAAGAACTAACCACTTAACCTGTTGTTACCCCTACACATTCACCAACTGACCAAAATCTTATCAATGTGTAGGGGCAATAGTACATTATGCCGTCCATCAGGAAAAAGACAGTAGGAAATGAACAATACTACTACCTTGAGCACAGCTACCGTGATGGCGGCAAAGTACACAAAAAAGAAAAGTACCTGGGAAAAACACTGCCCGAAAACATCGAAGCACTAAAACATCAGCTCCTGACCGACGTTTACACCGAGCAGTGGTTTAACAAATTCGACAAGATACGCACACAATTCCAGGAAGAAACAAAAAGAACACCCCCCACTGCGAGGGAAAAAGAACTGGAAACTTTTGCCACCAGATTTACTTATGACACCAACCGCATTGAAGGCTCAACCCTCACACTCAGGGAAACAGCAAACCTACTTGAAAAAGGCATGACCCCTTCTGCCCGCCCCCTCGATGACGTAAAAGAAACCGAAAAGCACAGAAATACTTTCTACGAAATGTTGGACTACAAAAAAGACCTGTCCCTCAATACCATATTATATTTCCACAAAAAACTCTTCCTGGACACAAAAGCTGACATTGCCGGGCTCATCAGGTCGCATCAGGTAGCCATCTCAGGAAGCAAGTTCATGCCCCCGTTCCCGGCAGAAATACACCCGTTGCTCATGGATTTTTTCAAATGGTACAATAAGAACAAGAACAGCATGCACCCAGTGGAACTGGCAGCCCTTGTCCACCTGAAACTCGTGACGATCCACCCATTTGCTGACGGCAATGGAAGAATCAGCAGGCTCATGATGAACTTTGTACTGCATAGATTCAGCTACCCCATGCTCAATATCCACTATGAAACAAAGACAGGTTACTACAATGCACTGGAAAGAGCCCAGACCAAACAGGACGATAATATATTCCTGCAATGGTTTTTCAGGAGATTCCTGAAAGAATACAAGGGTTATCTCAAATAACAATACAAATCGGACACATCGTTATATATTTAATATCATTCTGTTATAAAAAATATAACAACCCCTTTGAAAAAGAAGGCGCCGAGAGGGTGATTCGAACACCCGAGGGGCTAAGCCCCACAAGCTTTCCAAGCTTGCGCCATACCGCTAGACTACCTCGGCATTTTGATGCCTTATCTTGAATTTGACTGACCCGTTTTCAGTCAGTCTCACCTTTATTTTCCGTCTTCGCTGTCCAGCCCTTAGGATAAGTACCACCAAGCATCAGCACCCGTTTGGTGTCAGCCACCATACCAGTTTCAGCCTCCAACACGGCATCCGTGTCCATCAAAGCATCCGCCAGCGCTACCGCCTCACCCTTAATGCTCATGACCAGCACCCTATCGCCAGGGTTAATACCGGTATCGATCTTCACCACACCAGGTGCGGCCAGACTGGCCCCGTGACAAATGGCGTCCACAGCACTATCCCGTATTATTATACGGGGCAGATGCACAAGACCCAACTCCTTAGGCAGTATCACCCGGCGCAATTCACTCTCGTCCCCGGACTCCTGGTATATCACCATCGCATCCTTCAGGTCGAACAGCGTAATAGTGCTGTTATCTTCCCAAAACGGTCCACTGCGGGTACGCCGCAACTCCTGCATGTGCGCGCCCGTGCCCAATGCCGCGCCCATATCATGACATAACTTCCTGATATAGGTACCCGACTCACAACCAACGCGCATCAGCACATTGGTACCATCCATCTCCAGTATGTCAAGGTAATAAATATTTCGTATCCTTACCTCACGCTTCACAGCCGACTTGATAGGAGGTTTCTGGTAGATAGGACCTGTAAACTCCTCGACAACCTTCATAAGTGCCGTCTTTTTCACGGTGGAGTGTAATTTCATTAAACATATATATTCTTTACCCGCACTCATCAGCGCGCCAACTGATTTCGTAGCATCGCCCAGCATAACAGGAAGTAGTCCCGTAACCTTAGGGTCCAGTGTACCGCCGTGTCCAGCCTTTGGCAGGTCCAGTATCTTCTTCACCCACGACACCACTTCATGGCTGGTGGGGCCAGAAGGTTTATCCAGGTTAATGACTCCGTTATTGATATGTTCCTTTATAGGGCGCTTATTTGGCAATAATCCATGTTCAGGGTCAGTGGTTTCATCCACCTTTTCCTTTAATTCCCGCTCGCTATCAGCAGGCAGTTTGTAATCCATTTATCCCCTCAACTCCTTCTCTTTCATAGATTCAATAGCAGTAATCGCGACTTTCGCCGTAGCTTCCGGGCCCCACACACTAGACTCCAATACCAAGTCATAAGGAGTCAAATCGCTGATGTCAATATCATAGTACTCCTTATACCGCTTAGCTTCACTTTCCTGTCGCTTAACAGTTTCATGCATGGCCTGCTCCAGGGAAATATCCTCACGGGTTGCAATCCTGCGCGCCCTGACCTCTACATCGGTCTTTAGCATTATCTTCAGGTCCGCACCGTTCAGCATGCCCGATAGCCTCCCCTCGAAAAGGAAATTACCGCCTGTTTTCGACATTTCTACCTGCCGCCTATCAATCTCATTATCAATAGCAGGGTCTACCTCAGCAATACGCCCGAACTCCTCCAGGCTCACCCCGCGCTCTTTAGCCATAGCGCGAAACAAATCGCCCGATGACACAGGCTTGAGATTGAAATGCTCAACAATGGTCTTTGAAAGAGTACTCTTACCACTGCCCGGAGGCCCGCTGATCGTAATAATCATGTTCATATGCCGCCTATGTTCAGGCTCTTCCGTATTATCTGACTTATAGGCAAACTGCAGATAAAGTACCAGTATATCCAGTACTGTATAGGACCAAGTGCAAATCCAGTCAGCATCTTTTCACCCCAAAACGGAAATACCAGTGTAGGGTCTGGATGTTGGCTTATGAAAAGGTACGCCCACATGAACAATGGCAGCGAGATAATACTAATATATGCCATGGGTTTGAACTGCTGCTTGCTCATCTTCATCTGGTCTGCCATCATGTCCGAGCGCTGTCCTTCAAGTTTTTTCAGTTTGGCCTGGTTATCTGCCACCTGGGCTTCCCTGAACTCCTGCTGAAAATGCTTCATCTGGTCCTGAACACGCCGCATCAATTCCCAGTCCATGGTATATTTCTGTATCAGTGAAGCATACAGGCCAGTAATGGCGGCCATGACGAACAGCATAATGTGGAACGGAAGCATATCAGGCAGCGGACCAAGCATAATTTCAACCGCTTCTCCTACCTGTACCCTAAATTTTTCCCCTAAAATGATGATTCCGAACATCATTCCAAAACCAAGGGCCAATGCAGCCCTATCCAGTGTCTGCTTCCAATTTGTGTTCGACATATCTAAATCCTATTACAAAATTAGTTCTATTACGCTGTTAATCTCTTTAAATATATCATCCACATTGCCAGTGCCATTCACAGACTTTAACAGTCCTTTCTTACTATAATAATCAATAAGGGGATATGTCAGTCCATAATAAGAGACCAGCCTGGTCTTAACGGCATTCTCTGCATCATCATCCCTCTGGTACAGTTCTCCGCCACAATGGTCACATTTCCCGTTCACTTCAGGCGGATTAAATTTAACATGATAGCTTACACCACATCGACACATCCTTCTGCCTGCCAATCTTTTTACCAGGACCTCATCAGGTACTTCGATATCAATCACCGCATCCAGTTCCTTACCAATATGGTCAATGATATCTTCCAATGCCTGAGCCTGCGGAATAGTCCTTGGATAACCATCAAGCAGGAATCCTTTATTAGTATCATGCTCAGACAACCTGTCCTCGATAATCCCAATCAGTACACTGTCTGGCACCAGTTTCCCCCGGTCCATGAATTTCTTTGCCTCAAGACCAAGTTGGGTGCCTCTTTCAATGTTGTCCCGCAAAATATCGCCTGTAGATATATGCGAGATATTGTATAGCTGGGATATCTTCATTGCCTGGGTACCCTTTCCGGCCCCAGGTGCACCCAGCAATACAAGATTGACCATTGTTTCAGGTGCCTCCGAGGAATTGTCTCATCATCGGATGCATTTCCATCATCTGTTCAGATGCAAGATCCTCATACAGCCTGTACACAATACTCACAGCCAGCAACAGACCAGTACCACCTGCTCCTCCCAACGTGCCCAATAGACTGGCCACCAGTGTCAACAGACCGATGAATGCACCACCAATAATGGTAACTCTTGGGATATAACGGTTCATAACCCGCTCGATACTATCAACGTTCCGCCTGAACCCGGGTATCTGCATACCTGAATTGTGTATCTTCTGGGCTGTGTTCTTGGCATTCATACCAGTAGTCTCCACCCAGAACAGTGCAAATATAATACCGCCAAAGATTAACATGGTAGCATCTGCTAGCACATGCACACCTATCTGCAAGTTAGTTGGCACATCTACAGATACAAAACCTGCAGCGTTGGCATACTGGGTATTGATGTCCGCAAAATTCTGTTTCACCAGACTGGGTATCCAGTCCCTGGGACTGTGAAGGGGTGCCAGGTAATACATCAGGCCGCTGGTTGGGGTACTGCCCCTGAACTCGCCAAATATCGTAATTCCCTTCTTGAACAGCAACATACCTACCATCTGGATATTGGCCTGCAATGCCCGCACCAGAATCATGGGGAGTACACTGGCATATATAAGTTTGACTGGAAACCGACCTCTTGCCCCCCTCACTGCACTATGCGCCAATGGAATCTCAATACGGGTAGATTCCACGTACACTACCATAAGGAATATCAAAACTGTACTGAACAATGCCAATATGCCGCCATCAATGAATACATTCTGGAACATATTGTCAGCCAGCAGGCTACCCAGTCCAACATCAGTAGTGAAAAACAACCATTTTGGTAGCAGCCCTACTGGAGCACTGCCAGGTCCGCCCGGACGGGTGATACTGAACAGGCCCGTTACGATCGACTGGGACACACCTGCCACGATGAACAGCCCCACACCTGAACCGATACCCCATTTGGATACCACCTCATCCATAAACAGCACCAGGGTGCCGCCAATGAATATCTGGATAAAGATTATTAATATGACCAGATCCACCCCACCTGCCGGTGAAAGGTTAAAATCTGTTGATAATATGGTTGCCAGACCAATATCCGGAAGGATATACCCGCCAAGTATCTGTGGCAAAGTTTCCAGCACTATCATAACAAACACCAGCAACTTCTGGGCGCCCTGGAAGATAGCCTGGTCCTGCGGGTCGCTCATGTCCATCTTGATAACATCCGCACCAACCAGTAACTGCAACACGATAGAAGCGGTAACAATTGGGCCTATACCCAATAGCATAAGCGAGCCTGAAGCTCCGGCAAAGAATGCCCTATATTGTTCAAACATATCAATGGAATCCGCGGACATGCCAAAAAGAGGAATATTGGACAGGGTAAAATAAAGTAACAATATACCTATTGTCCAGCCCAGTTTCTTCTTAAAATGAACATGCCCTTCAGGTCTAGATACTGCTGGCAGTTTTCTTAAAAATGGTTCGATAGTATCTTTGAAGGTCATCTGATGCACCTTTGTAATATTTGAATAATTGAATAGTAAAACAATAATTTAACATTATTGTTTTCTATTCCAAGCTCACATTTCAGTCGGCTTCTTCAACAGCCGGTTCCAAAGGCTCTTCCGGTTCTGGAAGTAGTTCCATCTCTGACGGCACATACTCCACAACGCTGCCTCCGGCCTCTTCTACCTTATTCCTTGCCTTCTCGCTGCATTGTGAAACAGTCAGCACCATGGATTTGGTTACCATGCCGCCGCCCAGCACCTTATCAATGTCCAGTTCTGCCAGGTTCATATGGTACACGTCGCCTTCCTTTTGCGCCTGACCATCTGATACCAGCTGTTCAACCAGTTCGTCCAGTTCACCCACATTCACTATGGGCGTATAGGATAGCATCTTCTGAGGGCGTTTGAACCCATGTTTTCCGTAGGCCAGGCCATTGAGGTAGTTGCGCACAAAATGGTGTTTACATCCACCTGCATTGCCACGACCTCCGCGACTGCCACCGCCACGCCGGTTCTTAGAAGTACCGCCTCCGCATGTCCGTGAACCTCTGAATTTAGTTACATTCTTTTTCATGTGAATCACCTCATCCTGTGAAGTAATGCATTAATGTCGTCTCCATGATATCCAAGTACACCGCCTTCAGCTACAGTCTTCTTAATACCCCTGTGTCCTTTTCTGGGAGGGTGAAGCCTGAACAACGGTTTGAGCTGTGGCACATCTTTCATGGAAACCTCGCCTGCATGAATAGCCTGTGCCAGGGCATCAATACCATCGAATGATGTATTCTCCTTCACATACTCATCGGTCAATCTGGCACCGCCCTTCAACTCACACCTTTTATGCATTAACTGGGCCAAGGCTTCCTGGGTGATATTACCCCAAGCCACATAATCCTTAACCTTCTGTATCATGCCCTTATTCTGGGGATTCTCATTCAGAACAATGCAATGATTGCCTTTGTTCAACCTGAGCATCTTAAGGGTATCCCTTATCTCGGGCCTGGTATTGACCGTACTTCGAAGCCGCACTACCGTGTACATTACTTTGCCCCCTTAGTACGTATTACTGCAGTCATTTTCAGCGCTTCGTAAGTAGCCTTGGCAAAGTTCAGGGTAGTTCTGGTCTGACCCTCGGTCCTTGTCCAGACATCCTTGATACCTGCCAGCTGCATAACTGTCTTTGCCGTTTTTCCTGCAGCCAGTCCTAAGCCACGTGGAGCAGGTTTCAATATCACCTTAACACTGCCAACTTTACCCTCAACCTCGAAAGGAACAGTATGCTCTGTCCCGCAAACGCATTCCCATGAACCGCAACCTCGCTTCACTCCCGAAATATTAAGCTTAGCAATGTCAATAGCTTTGCGTATTGCCGGTCCTACCTGTGCATCCTTAGCCTGGCCCATGCCGATAAAACCATCTTCATTGCCCACAGCCACTACGGCTCTGAACTTTACCCGCCGACCAGAATCAGTCATTCTCTGGACCATGTTAATGTCCAGTACTTCTTCCTTCAGTTCGGGAAGAAGTGCATCCACGATCTGTGGTTCCCTGATAGGAAGACCTGATTGCAGTGCCTCGTCCATTGAGGCCACCTGGCCTTCCTTTACCAGTGTTCCCAGCCTTGTTTTGGGAATCCATTCTTTCTCGTAACCATATGCCATTGTTTAATCCTCCCCAAATTCACTTTTAATCTTTGCCAGGGTCTCATCGAACATGGCAGGAATATCAGTACCGGTATATTCCTTTATCTCTTCGCCCCTTATTCTGGGCTCACCAGGAAATATCTTAGGGTCATGGGGTACATCTAAACCAGAATCTACAATGCCTTTCAATGCAGCATATACCCGGCCTCCCTTGGTTGAAACCTGTAGTCCCATATCCAGCACTGCGTTCTCATATCCAGCCTTCTGGGCCTTATAACCAAAAAGCAGGCCTGTGAGGTATGCTGATGGTGTATTGCCTGTGGGGCCGGTATAACCATAACTACCGAGTTCGGTAGAATCGGCATGAACTAAAGTTTGGTCACCTTCAGGCTTTGGTACCACCAGCTGGAGTCTCATATGTTTCAAACTCCTGCGTGCCACTACCCGGGCCTGTTTAGACACCAACAATTTGAGCCGCTGATGATAATCGGTCCTTCCTTCTCTTCTACGTCTGAATGCTACTTTGTATCTAGGTCCTGTTGCCATGTATCATCACACCTCCTTATGTTCAATGGATTCGATATGCGCTTCCATGTGTGCCACATTCCTGTACACGCCACCTTTTGCCTTACGGCGCATGGTACAGTAAGCTGATTTATCCAGCGTACCGTCACTTTTCAGTTCACGCAACTTTTTCCTCAGCGCACGTATCTTCGTCATCCATTGCTGTTTTCTGGGATTACGGGCACCTTTGGCCCCGCTTCTGGAACCGTGACCTTTACGGTGTCCATATGCCCGTTTGACATCCACCTTCCGGGCACGTCCCCTGGACACACCCTTCACAGGTTTGGCTTTTACAACACCGCTGGAAATAAGTTCCCTCAAATCGTCACGAGTGATAGCATTAGCAATATCGCCTGCTGCCTCAGGGTCAAACCAAATCCGGTTCACCCCGACCTTTAGCACACTGGCTGCAATTTTCTTCTGGTTCTTGAGGTCTGACATCTCACTGTACCTCCTCTTGATAAGGTGGATTGAGTATCTTCAGTCCCAGGCTTTGTGCCTTTTTCACAATATCCATGCGCTTTCGCTGTCCTACGGTCCTGGCAATACGAATAGCCTGTGTAGCAGGATCAACATTGTCAAGGTCCTTGGCCCTGGATAGCAGGACTTCCTCAAAACCAGATGGATGCAATCCCTTGACTGCAACAGGACTGCCGTATCCTGGTCTTGCCATCTCGCCTTTACCGAGGATGTACTTGCGTTTCTTATTATGCAATCCTCTGGGCTTTCTCCAGACATCCTTTAATTTCTTTTTCTTATGCTGGTCGGTCTGGACAAAGTGTGGTTTCTTGAGTTTTTGTCTCTTCCTGACATTGAGAAGCCTCTTGGATTCAGGTTCCATCTCAAGTTCTGCAGTGTGGACGACTTTGGTCTCCTCCTCAGCTTCTGCTTCCTCAACCTCTCCAACGTCTTCCAATTCTTCTTCAACCTTTACTTCTTCAGCTTCTTCTGCATTAACTTCATCAGTAAAATGGGACACTTCATCCGATATCTGCTCAGCCAGGGCCTCAGTTATCCCTTTAACTTCAGATAACTCCTCGACTGTGGCTTTGTTCAGGTCCTCAAATGAAGTATATCCTGCTTCATACAGAGCCTTAGCCTTGGATTCGCCGACCCCTTTGAGTGAAGTGAATTCTTCGATTATCGCATCTTCCATTATAATCACCTACGCTGTCGTCTTCTCCACCACATATATCCCGTCCTGGAATACCCTGGGGTCAAATCTCTTTATTTTGGTCGCCTGCTGGATATTAGCAGCGGTCTGTCCAACATCTTCAATGTTGATACCGGTTACCACTAACTCATCGCCTTTAACATCCACCTTTGTGTCTCCCATTATCCTGGCCTTTCTCGGCTTTTTCTCGCCAAGGAAATTCCCGATATTCAGGGCACCGGCCTCGACCTTCAACTGGATAGGAAAGTGAGAATATACCATTTTCATAGTATAAGTAAAGCCATCAGTGACACCTCTAATCATATTGTTGATGTGGGACGAAATGGTGCCAATCATGGCCTGCTGTTTTTTCCTCGGATTGGGTGAATCCACCGTAACCTGGTTATCAACCAGTTCAATAACGATACCGGGATACCAGAGTGAACGGGACATGGTGCCGTTTGGACCTGTGACAGTACACATACTGCCATCCATCACCACATTCACCGCATCCGGTATTTCCACGGCTCTTTTTATCTCCTTTGCCATTATGTCACACCTCAATATACGTACGCAAGCAACTGACCGCCAACCGTCTGGGCCCTGGCATCATTATGAGACTGCACACCGTTAGGTGTAGTCAGTATCAGAGCACCGAAGTTGCTGGCTGGGAGGTAGCGTTTCTCCCATTTCTCAAAGTCCCTGTACCCAACTGCTGATCTGGGTTTTATGACTCCGCATTTGTTTATCTTTCCAATGAGTTCCACTTTTATCATACCGGCCATGCCGTCGTCCATGAACTCGAACTGTCCCACATATCCCATATCCTGCATGACCTTCAATACATTTCCGATCAATTTGGAAGCAGGATGAATGATGCAATGGGACTTGCCTGTGCTCTCCGCATTCTTCATTGTGGAGAGGGCATCTGCTAATGGGTCTAATAATACCATATTTTTTCACCTCATGAATTCTTGGTAAATCCCATGTCCGGAGCCATTTCTCTGAAACACTGACGACACAGGTATATTCCATATTTCCTTACAAGTCCCTGTTTCCGGCCGCATCTCTTACATTCATTAGCACCCCGGCCGAACTTCTGTTCTGTTTGAGCTACTGTTTCTTTCTTCATGTCAGTACCTCCACGCCATATGCACCCTTAATATATGCAACGGCATCCTGTTTAGTCAACTTATGGCTGCTTGGAACCTTCTGTTTCTGTATCTTACGCCTGCCCACCCGATAACCGGGTCTGATCAGGGATACTGTCACATCCATACCAAAAATACCAATCTTGGGATCATATTTCAGTTCAGGAAAATCGGTATGTTCCTCAATCCCAAAACTAAAATTGCCAGTATTATCGAATTGTGATTCTCTTAACTGGTTCTCAATAATCCCAAGGCTGGTCCTCAAGAAATTCTCTGCCAATTCACCCCTCAGGGTAACTTTGCAGCCAATAGGTTCATGCTTCTTTATACTGAACGCAAGCATTGTTCTCTTGGCCTTGGTCCTAACCCCTTGCTGGTGGGCAATGGTATTGAGTATATCCTCAGCATTGTTAAGGTTCTCACCACTCTCGCCCACACCAATATGGACAGTGAGTTTATCGACCTTGGGCGTTCTCATCACATTACCCTCACTCATGGACAGCACCTCCCAGATTAAACTCTGGTTTATCAGTTCCTACCACGAACACATAGTCCTCGATAGTTTCGAAATCAGTACCATCATCCCTTGTAAGGACAACCATGTTGTGCCTGCTACTGCGCACCTTCTTTATGTCAGTGATGCTGGCAAGTTGCCCTGAATGGGTACCGCCAGTGATGACCGCCATATTACCAGGTTCGTATTTGATATGCTTGTCTATACTCTTATCAGGTATATTCAAGATGACCGTATCATTAGACTGGTAGTCTTTGCTGGCAATGATATTTGTACCATCATGGAGGTTCAATTGTACCCTGGCACCTTTTATAGTGGTCTTGTTCAGTATCTTGCACGGTTTCTTTGGATTTTTCACATCCAGCTCATTGACCATTAACCTGCCTTTAGGGTCCAGGAGTATTCTGTAACTTATCCCAACCTTAGGAACTTGGATTACATCAAAGACACCTACAGGGAATTTGTGGTCTTTCCTTACGATCCCATCAACCAGCACATTGCCTTCGTGTAAGATTCGTTTTGCTTCCCTCAAATTATCTACCAGTTTCAGTATATCCCTGAGAAGGACTCCCAATGGTAGTGATTGTTTACCTGAATGGGGACCTGGATTTGGTTTGGTTATCCAGATATTGGTCTTCTTGGGTACGGGCCAACTCTTTGGAGAAGCGATTCTTTTAAGATGTCTACTCACTTTTCTTCGCCTCCTCTTGATAATGTCTGTTCTCGAATATCATCACTCAGGTTAAGCTTGGTTATCATTACATTGGATGGGTGTACAGGTCTGGGTACTTCAGTGCCGTCTGCTTTTGGCACACTTACACCCTCCACAACAATAGTAATGTGTTTTAAATTTACCAGTTCCACCTTTCCTTCAGTACCTGTGTGGTCCCCTCGCATTATCATGACAGTATCTCCTTCCCTGACAGGCAGGTTACGCTTGTTGTATTTTGCCCGCAACTCACGGGACAAAAAAGCGCTCATCAGTTTCTGGCGCTGGTGCAACTGTGCGTTATACCGTGCTTTGCGCTGTTTTCTTGGTTGTTTTGATTTAATCTTCATACAGCACACCTCACACTATAATTGAAGCAACTGATGCGATCTTAGTATACCGCTCTGCAGCTTCCCTGGCCACCGGACCCTTAATATCTGTTCCTTTTGGTATGCCTTCATCATCTGTGATAACCACAGCATTATCCTCAAAAGATACCCTGAGACCGTCCGGTCGCCTGAACTCTTTCTTCTGCCGAACTACGACAGCTTTCATTACCTGTTTGCGCATTTCTGGCGTGCCTTTCTTAACACTGACCACCAGCATGTCACCTATGCCACCCTTGGGTTGCCTGTTCTTGACACCACGATATTTCATCACAGATATGAGCTTTACCTGCCTGGCACCTGTATTATCCACGCAGTCAATCATTGCGCCAGCATTCAAGGCACGTGGTATATTTGCTTTCATACCCCTCATTTCGTCACCTCGATCACAACAAAAGTCTTAGTCTTGCTCAAAGGCCTGCATTCTGCAATCTTTACCTCATCTCCCTCTTTTGCATCAATGCATGGGGGGTTATGGGCATGAATCTTTGATTGTCTCTTCTCGAGTCGCTCATATTTTGTGATAAGCTTCTCGAAAACCCGTTTCACTACAACTGTCTTATCCATTTTACTGGCCACTACCGACCCGGTAAAAACCTGGCCCCTTACGGGTAATGTACCATGGAATGGACAGTTGATGTCAGTGCACTCCCCAGAGGGAGCTTCGACGTCCAGCCCTATATTTCGTGTCATTATTATATACCTCAATATTTGTATTTCAGAGATTTACTCTTCGCCTGATAGTTTTCTTGAACTTTGATTGAATGCGATTTTCGGGTTGTGAGAGCAATAAAGTTCCATCCACTTTTACCCACACATTTGTGTCTGGCAGGTAACGTCTACCATCACTTGCGGGTATTGTGAACATGAATTGAGTATGGGACTTGGGCACAGTCTTAATGCGCCTGTCACCCACATCAATGCGTATTGTGTTTCTAGTTTCGTCAATAACCTTTCCTCTAATTCCTATTTGAGCAGTGTTTGAGCAGTCCACCACCTCAGCCTCAAGCCCTATCAGTTCATGATGGATGAGGTTTTGGGGTGTAATCTGCATATATTTCCTCCGATTATTTTCCTATTTCTGTTTGTATTGTTTTAATCCTTGCAATGGTCCTGCGTATCTCGCCAATGCGACCCGGATTTTCAGGTGCACCGCCAGCCGATGCAATAGCACGCTCTCTTATGAGTTCAGCGTTAAGAGTATCCAGTTCATCCAGTCTCTCCTCACGACTCATATTCTGTATCTCATCCACTTGCAGTATGGTCATTACTCATCATCCCCTTCGACCTTATGCATTCTTTTGGACGGATGCCAGTAATCATAGCCTTCGTGCTTGTGTTCTTCAACACCGTTGTTGTCGCGCATCTGTTCATTAACCGCTGTTTCACCCTCTGGCTGTGCGACAGTTTCAACCGCTGTTTCGACTGGTGCCTCGTTGGTCACTTTAGTTTCTTCCGTGGGCTTTGCTTCGGGTTGTGCTTCAACAACATCTTCTGGTTTGGCAGCTGCAGGTGTATCGTGTGGTCTGGACATTGGATGCCAATCCATGTTGTCATGCCTGTGCTCCCAGACACTACCGACCTGTCTAAGATTGGCCATCTTAGCCTCCTTTTTATCAGGAGCTTTTTCGACAACCTCTTTGATGCCTTCCTTTACCTTAGGTTCAGCAACTTCAGGGGCCGTCTCTTTTAGCATATGGAACTTGCCGGGAAGTACGGTGCCCGGGGGTACGATGCGTACACTGCAACCAATAGCACCTAATTTCTTCACTGCCATGGCATAACCCGAATCCACAAGTTCCTCAGCAGGCTTGCCTGCATGTTTAATGTAACCTTCAACCATCTTGGAAACCCTTGACCGAGGGCCGGTAAGTTTTCCAGATATTACAATCTGGCAACCCAGTGCTCCGGAATCCATGATACGGCTCAGCATATTATGCCCCGCTTTCCTGAAATACCATCCTCTCTCAAGAGCATTTGCCAGGCGGTTTGCCATCATCTGTGCATTGAGTTCAGGTACTTTTACTTCCTGCACCTCAATCTGTGGATTGTCCACATTGAAAATATATGACATGTCCCTGGTCAAGCGCTGTATGGTCTTACCACCTTTACCTATGACCATTCCTGGTTTCTCTGCTAACAGAGTTATCTGAGTGCCCATGGGTGTACGGTTCATGACCATTCCACCGTATCCGGCACGTTCGAGTTGTTTGGTGAAATACTCGTTGATCCTTGCCTTGGTCAGGCCGTCCTGTACGAACTTTCTCTCAATTCCCATGTTCACGCACCTCCTGGAGTACTACTTCTATGTTCACTGTCTCTGTGTTCTTAGGTGAAGAGCTACCCCGTGCCCTGGCCCTGTAACCATGTATCACACGTCCTTGCTTGGTTGAAATGTGACTGATCTTCATACGCTGTGGGTCTAGCCCCTTATATTCAGCGTTAGCCTCTGCATTTACCAGAATCTTTATAAATTCTTTAGCAGCTTTTTGGGGGTACCTGCCAGCGGCCATGGGACCCTTGCGGTGCCCCATACCGTCATTGTGTCGCTTAAACGGTACTGCCTGTTTTAGAGCAGCCACTTCCCCAAGATAGTCCCTTGCACGCTCGGTCTTCATACCCTTGATGGCCCTGCATATCTCCCTGGAATGCCTGGGTGAGATATGTAATTCATGACCCATTGCAGTGGATGTAGTTTCCGGGTCTGTCTGAACTGAATATTGAATTCTTGACATCCTTTTTCCTCCATCACTTCAAGGGTACGAACTTGCTGGACTTGGTAGCACCAACACCGGCTGAACCGTGGCTCACGCGCCTACGGGTCATGGAATACTCCCCGAAATAGTGCCCCATCATCTCTGGCATGACCTCGACCTTCTCGAAGCTCTTACCATTATATATCTCCAGATTGAGACCTACCATGTCGGGAAATATGAGCATATCCCTTCTATGCGTCCTGACGGTGGTCTCACCATCCTTGACCTTCTGCATTATCTTTTTATGTTCATCGCTAAGCCCGCGTTTTATAGTCCTGCGCTGTCTTGCAGGTATCATTTGGGAAAACTCTTCAGTGCTTAATGTCTTAAGCTCATCAACGGTCTTTCCGCGATAAGTATATTCACCTTTTCTCTTTGGGAGTTTGGTGGATGTTTTCTTTGCCATACCTTCTCACCTCTTTCCTGTTCGCTTTGCAGCTATCGAACCGACCTTTCGGCCCGGTGGTGCTCTTCTACTCACTGTCGTGGGTCTTCCCGGATGCTGCCATCCTCCGCCACCAAATGGGTGGTTTATTGCGTTCATTGCAACACCACGTACCCGGGGATATTTTGCAGCCCTTGTTTTCAGCTTATGATATTTCTTTCCAGCTTTAACAAATGGTTTATCGGTCCTGCCACCGCCAGCCACCACACCGATGGTAGCCTTGCACAGTGGGCTCAACCATTTCATCTCACCACTTGGAAGCTGCACTACACTCTTGCCCACATCATGAGCGACAAGCACAGCATATACACCGCTTGAGCGGGCGAACTGTCCGCCGTCTCCCGGTTTATTTTCAATGTTACATACCAGCACACCTTCAGGTATCTCTCCCAGAGGCAATGTATTACCTGCCTTGACCTCGGCAGATATCCCGCAGGAAATCTGCTGTCCGACTGCAATACCTTCAGGGACGAGTATCAGTCGTTCTTCCCCGTTATCCAGTTTCACCCTCGCAATGGGGGCAGATCTGGCAGTGTCATGCAGAATCTCGATGACATCTCCAGTGACTGTTTGGTCTTTGTCTACCTTAATGTGTTTAAGTTCAGCTTTGAACCTGTGGGAGGGTGCCCGGTACGTGGGTGTCCCTTTTCCTCGGTTCTGTGAGATAATTCTCTTTCCCATACCTTTCACCTCTCCTTAGAATATACCAAGTTTTGAGGCCAACTCACCAGCAGTAGTGTCACCTTCAAAGCTGACGATGGCCTTTTTCTTGCCTTTCATGGTTATCATGGTATTCACGCTAATAATGGGGATGTTGTAGAGTTTTTCTATCTCCCGCTTTATCTGTCCCTTGGTAGCGTTAATGTCCACTATGAACTGCAACTTATTGTTGTCCTCGATATGATAGGTCGCCTTTTCTGTGACAAAGGGATGTTTGATGGCAGACATCTACGCCACCCTCCCCAGTGCCTGTATGGCAGATTCTGTCCAGATGGCCAACCTGCCTGCATGGGTTCCCGGTGCCAGCAGTTCTGCGTTCAGCCTGTTAACCATTACCACATCCACTCCAGGCAAATTCCGTGCTGCCCGTACGATGCCGTTATCCTGGCCCACAATTATGAGCACGCTCTTAGGTCTCTTGTACTTGCGACCGCGTCTCTTGCCGCCGCCTGCCCTGATGTGCTTGCCGTTCTTGGCACGCATGACATCCTCGAACACATTGATAGTTTCCATGAAGCCTATAACGTCTTTTGTGGTCTGGACATCCTGGAACTCATCCACAGCAACTATGGGCAGTTCTGCATCGAACTTGTGCCCGCGCTGCTTTGTCAGTTCAACATTGCCAGTGGCCGCTATTGCCGAATTAATGGCTTTTAAGCGTTCTTTCTTATTGATCTTCTCAGAGTAATCTTTCTCCAACTTTGGTGGATGGGCTCTCCTGCCACCTCTTGCCTGGCATATCCGGGCAACCCTGTTGCCGTTCTTTATCCTTGGCACCCTGGCAGAACCTCTGCCTGGACCAGCATTATCTGCTGAAGTCTGCATACCGGCATAAGGGGTAGGACCGTAAACCTGTAACCTGTTAGCCTGAGCCGCCAATACTGCTCTTTTAATCAGGTCCGGCCTGTAGCTCTCATTAAATACTTCAGGGAGCTCAATTTCACCTTTTTGTGCCCCTGTTAAATCCATGATTTTTGCCTTGCTCATTTATCTCACCCCTGTTTCGACTCCACACTGATATGTGAAATCTGTGGCATACCTGTATTCTTGATCTTAGCCCTGATTGCTGGTCTTAACCTGATAAGACGCTTTTTAGGACCAGGCACACTGCCCTTGATGAGCAGATATTCGCCATTCACTTCTCCATAATTCAAAAACCCGCCTGCAGGAGTTACTTCTTCACCTTTCTCACCGATCTTGAGGATACGTTTATTATATTCTGTCCTCTGGTGATAGCCGGTCTGACCCAGTTGAGGTACCCTCCAGCTTACCCTGGATGGATTCCAGGGTCCGAGTGTACCTATCTGCCTGAGACTTCCCTGCCTGCTGTGCTTGCCTTTCATCAAATTAATATGCCATCTTTTAACAGGCCCCTGTGTGCCTTTGCCAATAGTGATGGCAGAGGTGTCCACAATATCGCCTGAGTTAAAAACGTCAGAAACAGTTACCGATTTACCAAGGATAGATTTGGCATATTCAAGCCTTGCTGCAACGTCTCCGCCAACAATCCTGTTCTCCATCACATCAGGTTTTTTCTTTGCTAACCCTGATATCTGGGATGGTAGTGTATAAGTAATTACGTGAATATTTTCCACCCTTCCCTCTTCTACCAGTTTATCTATACTGGCAAGAGCTTTGTCCGGTTTGGCTTTCTTTGGCCTGACCATTTTTCGATCCAGTGTTGGGTCAAGTTCGTTGGATAGAGCTTCACCCAGTATCTTTGTGCCATAGGGTCCTTTCTTGCCATACACCCTAATAGCTGCAATCTTCATGGCAGGTACTTCAAGCACCGTTACTGGCACTGATATTTCCATACCTGCTGTAAGGCTTTTCGGCTTATCATCCATCATTATCACATGGCTCATGCCGACCTTGTACCCTGCAAAACCGCCCATTTTGGGTTCTCCATCACTTTCGGACCATGATCTTATCGTAGGTACCTGACTCTTTGCCCTTTTTCTGGGACTGAATGCCAGGGAACCTCGCCTTGGTCTGTGTACGTTTGCCATTGTTTACCTCCTTAATCTCCTGGAATATGCTTTATATCGCGATTTATTTCCGCCGCAACCTTACCTTACCTGACCAGGTTCAGCATTGACAGTGTGGCCCACACGGCTTCTTCTGTCCTTACGGTTGCTGTACCCTGTCCGGGTACGGTATTCAGTGTTTCACACTGATATTTTGAGAGGTCTGTACCCTCTCTTGCTAATATGGACTCCACGCCCTGTTTGGGTGAACCGAATACCACAACAGTATATGACTTTAACCTCGCTTGCTTGCCTAATTCCTCGAGGAACGGGGTATCAAGTACCCGGCCTTCCCGTGAGGTGGCCAATATCAGGGCATCCTGTCCGGATATTCTATCCAGTGCCCCTGCAAGGCTGTCTTCAATTGCTGTCCGGTATCCCCAGTACACAGGGATATTGTCCGTTTCTACAAGTTCAACTTGTATCGGTCGTCGCGAAAAGATCCTGACATTAACACGTTCGCCCATTCGCACCTTCCCTGAGGAAGGTTTGAGGGGAACCGGGCTATCTACACCGATATCGACCCATGTGATTGTGTCAGATCCGACTTTTGTCTCGCTCTTCTTAGGTCCTGGGACCACGACCCCAACGCGGAATTCTCCATCAGTGAGGTCAGATGATTTTGATGCTATTGGATGATGTGCTGTACGCAGCGGAGGTAATATTCCGGCGTACTTCAGCTCCTTCCGGAGTGGAAACAGGTGTTTGCGCAGATACTGGGGGGTTTCTGCATACCGCAGCAGCAAATCTATAAACCTGCTGTCATCGAACTGCGAATCCCGGTAGATAATAATATTACCGACCCGAAACACCGATGCCGCCCTCGCGATCTGGCCGACCTTGTATGCCCTTATTCTCTCATCCTTTGTCTCTGATGTCAGGGATGAAGGTATAAGTATTGTCAGGTTTGACCGTGGTTTAACCGCTTGTGAAGGTATCATCTATACTTTCCGCTTAGGATAAGAGTAGAGGTATATAAGTGTTTGGCACACGGGCAGTAATCTTATAACCTATAATAGAATTCTGTTAATTGAGGTAATTAATATGTGTTTTGTTGATTCGAGTACTGCTGATAGTGTTGACATGAGTGGCGCGGCTATGTCAGGTTATGAATGTAATGCTTGCGGTAATAAATTCAAGGGTATGGGCTCCAAACTGTCCTGTCCAACCGCCAGTCCACTGACCTTAAGAAGATAGATTAAATATGCTCATCGAACCCATTAAACTTGAAAATGGCACCGCTGTAGGATTAAAAATGGATATGGAACATGCTCCATTACTGGTCATTAAGGCACCGAAAGGTTTTGTCATGTGCGGTTACCTGAACATTGATACAGCCCAGCGGCTGGATGACGTGGCCGTAAAAGTAACAGGTGTTGGCAGTTTTGATGATGTACTGGCAGCCACTGTGGTAGAATCCACAACAGCCGCACAAAACTTAGGAATTCAAGAAGGAATGACCGGACAGGCAGCACTGGAACTCATGTTTTAGCAGCTGCCGTTTACAAAATCAATCATTATGGATGGAAGTAATAGCTTTATCTTATAGCTATACCCGCAGCTCTGCTGCGGTTGGATGTGCCGTCGCAACTTTTGACTCTATTCCAATGCATAATAATATTCACCCGTAGATTTTTGCTGCCGATCCAGTTTAGAACCAGGTTTGTTCACCCTTGGCCTTCTGGTCTCGTCATCCCGCCTAAAAGTAATATTCAGGTTCTTTAAAAACAGGTTCATACCTTCACGCATATCAAATGGCCCGTGGACCTCACCTATTACTCCCGGTTGTCCCTCAAACACCACAAGCCTCTCGGACAGCATGTCAATCATATATATATCGTGGTCAACTACCATGGCAGTCACGTTATTATTCTCAGCAAACCGCCGGATAACCCTGGTTGCCAGGGCACGTTGTTCCACATCCAGGTGTGCACTGGGCTCGTCAAAAATATACAGATCAGCATTCTTGCCAAGACAGGCAGCAATGGCAGCACGCTGCAATTCACCGCCCGATAGTTCAGTCAGCAGCTGGTCCATAAAGCCGTCCAGCTGTAGTGGCTTGATTATCTCAGTCTGGTAATAACTGGTATCGAATTTTGTGTTAATACCACGCAGGAAGTTCCTTACTTTTACTGGATAGTCCCCTTTCAAGTACTGGGGCTTGTACGCGATGGTAAGTTCAGTATCGAGATTGCCTGTTGTTAGTGTTTCTTCGCCAGCCAAAATTTTGACAAATGTGGTTTTTCCGATCCCATTTGGTCCCACAATGCCTATGACCTCACCCTTTTTTATCTCACTGCCAAGCGTATCATTTCCAACCACCAGTTCGAACCCGTCATCACCGTATTTCTTGGTGAACCTGCTGAATTTAAGCAAGGTGGGAATGTCCTTTTGTTCCCGAGGCGGATGCTCCTCAAACTCGATGGGTTCGATGCGCAATCGTACGTTCTCCTCTGCCAGAAAACCATGCAGGTACTGGTTGATAGCTACCCTCACACCTTTTGGCTGGGTGATTACTCCATAACCGGCAGGAATACCATAGGCTATATGTACGGTATCTGCCAGCTGGTCCAGCAGTGCCAGGTCATGTTCTATTACCATCACTGCACTGGTGTCTGCCAGTTCATGAATAATACGTGCCGAATTGATGCGCTGATATATGTCAAGGTAAGGACTAATCTCGTCAATAAAATAGAAATCAGCTTCCCGGCTTACACATGCTGTCAGTGCCACCCTTTGAAGTTCACCTCCAGATAGGTCTTTAATGTCCCTGTCCAACACATGCTCGATCTCAAGCCTGCTGGCCATTTCGTCCATGATACCCCGCTCATCGGCCTTATTGAGCAGTTGTGATACTTTCCCTTTCACTGCTTTGGGGATGTTGTCTACATACTGCGGTTTATGGGATGCTTTGATATTACCTTCTGAGAGGGTCTTCATATATTCGTACATGCCTGAGCCGGAATATATTTCCAGCACTTCGTCCCAGGTAGTGTCGTCTTTACCCAGGTTAGGCATCATGATACCGCTTAAGATATTGACGGTCGTTGATTTTCCCACTCCGTTGGGGCCAAGGATGCCTGTGACCTTGCCATGTACCGGTGTAGGCAGCCCGTACAGCGCAAACCCGTTGACTCCATACCTGTGCACAGGGTTATCCAGTTCCTCGGGCAGCCCTATGATCATAATTGCATTAAAAGGACATTTTTTGATACAGATTCCACAGCCTACACAGAGTTCTTCTGATATTACGGCCTTGCCATCCTCACCAATAACTACGGTCTCGTCTCCGGTACGTACCCTGGGACAAAAATTAATACATTCGTGACCGCATTTCTTGAACTGGCACCTGTCCTTATTAACTATGGCTATCCTCACAGAGATTACACCTCAAAATGGTTCAAAGGGGAGGGTTGAGCAGTAGTGTCCAGACCACAAGCCAGAAAATGACAGCCATGAACTCAACATAGAACCAGTCCTTTTTGCCGAATTCTTTAATGTCCAGTCCTATTAATGGGTATACTATGCGCTGGCCATAGTATGAGAAAATTATCACAAAGACTATGATAGAGAACCAGGGATATTCAGTACCATCTTCCATGCTAATAAGACTGATAAATCCGGCAACTGTCCCTATTAAAGCTGGAACTACCGTCTTTACAATTCCTTCTTTATGGAGCTTTGTCTTCTCCTCTGGTGTCTTTTCTATGGGCTGGGCGGGTTTTGGTGTGGACTGAGTGTCTACTGACTTTTGCTTTGAAACTTTCTCACGCTCGGCCAATACCTGCTGCTGGCCCGCTGATTCCTTGGCCCGCTCCCAGAATCCTTTATTTGCACCTTTGGTCTTTTTGCTCAATGGTTTTTACTCCATAAATACGATTTGACTTAATAGACTTCGGATACCTTATATGCTTAACTGTATTAAAACCGGGTTGCTTTTTCAGTGGAATATCATGGTCCCTATACCCTGGTCTGTGAACAGTTCCAGCAATATGCTGTGGGACTTGCTGCCGTCAATGATATGTATTTTTTCCACACCCTTTTCCACCGCACTCGCTGCTGAGAGTACTTTTGGAATCATTCCCCCGGCAATGGTACCGTCCCCGATCATGTCCTCGATATTCTCTAACTTTATACGTGAGATGCGGGTGGATTCGTCGTCAGGGTCCCGCAGCACACCTGGCACATCTGTCATGAGTATGAGTTTCTTGGCCTGCATTGCTGCAGCTATGTCGCCGGCCACGGTATCGGCATTGATGTTCAGGCTGTTGCCATGCTCATCCACTGCAATAGGTGCAACGACCGGGATGTAACCCTTGCCTGCCGCCATTATGAGTATCTCCGGATTGATGACTTCGACATCACCCACCCAGCCCAGGTCCACGTCATGCTCCCTGCCCTCTACGGTGACGCGCTGGAGGGCTTTCTTCCTGGCCATGATGAGCCTGCCGTCCTTGCCTGATAGCCCCAGTCCCTTACCGCCATAGGTACCGATGGCCGATACGATGCGGGTGTTTATGTTACCCACCAGTACCATGCGGGCTATTTCCATGGTTTCGTCGTCGGTGATGCGCAGTCCTGCCACGAATTCGCTTTTCTTTCCCATCTGTTCCATTTTCTGGGTTATCTCGGGACCGCCGCCGTGTACGATGATGGGATGGATGCCTACATACCGCAGAAGTACTACGTCCTGCACAATGTCTTCCATGAGCCCGGTGTCCACCATGGCATGTCCTCCTACCTTGATGACCATGATTGAGTCGTGGAATTCACGGATATAGGGGAGGGCTTCTATCAATATCTGCTCGCGGCTGGGGTTCATGATTGTAGGTGCTCCTGACTTTTTTGGGATTATATGTATTGGAAGGATATAAAGGGCACGAAAATTGGATTAATTGGATAATTTCCTAAAAATGCCAAAATGTTTCAAACCAAGTTAAGCCATTCCTCTCGTGTAATCTTAGCATCGTTTATAATTTTTCTGATCATCCCTTTGCCAATATCCTCACCTGGATGAACAGTAATAATAGTGGTCCGTCCATCAAGATGACGCATAAACAGATGGCTTCCTTTTTGTCTTATCTGGCACTGTTCCAAAAATCAGTTATTTTGTTGATACCGACTTTTGGTAAAATCTGTGTTCGTATATACACTTTAGTGCAAGAATAAGATTGAGCTTGAGGTGGATGAGAAGGATCTGGACGGAAGACGCAAGAAGTTTGGTTTTTTTGCGTTGTTCACTCATAGTGATTTAGCGCCTACTGAGATAATAAAGATCTATAAGAGCAGAGATACGGTGGAAAAAGGGTTTTTGGAATTGAATACGGATTTTAGTGTCTGTCCGATACGTCACAGCAAGGATAGACGAATTGAAACATATACAATATTTACTATTTATGGTTATTTCTTCGTTTCTCTATTGCGGGCGATTCTCAAGGGTAAGGGAGTGGAATATTTATTTCGTGAGCTGCTCTATACGATAAAATCGGGACGGTCTGTGGTTGGTTATTACGAACATGAAGCATTCAAGGATAAGCGACTTTATGTTGATCGTCCGATCAAGATGAATGATGAATTGTCGCAAATCTTCAGAATCTTAAAAATCAAGATGCCGAGGTATGATTTGAAGCTAGAACCTTACACCTACAGTTTGAAATAACTGGAAAATGGCTGATTTCGGGTGGGTCGACTGATGGTGGTTTTGAAGTGGTTTAGCTTTAGCGTTTTTATGTTTTTGAGTGAAATCGAATGGGTGCGGATGTTTTTTGGTCTCTCGAAGTTGAGATGTAAT
>QBUR01000183.1 GCA_013374385.1 Candidatus Methanocomedens sp.
TTAAACACACTCTGCTTGCTAAACCCTGCGCTCGGGTGATGAAATTATCGTTCCCGAAGGACGGTGGTAGATGGTGACAATATTTTGGAATAATCAGCGCTGAAAGCTGATGCACTGATGCTAATTACAAATCGTTAAATTCAAATGGTACTTCCATTGATTACAACATTGAATTTTCAGACAATTCAAGCGGTGACCATTTAAATGGAATTCGTTGACAAGTCCAATAAAAAATTTAAGCTTACTGATGAGCGTTGGAAGCATATTACTGACACACATCCTGAACTTAAGAATTTGTTAAAAGAATTAAGTGGTACAATAGAAGACCCAGAACTGATTGAAAAAAGTGTTTATGACGAAGAGGTAGTATTACTTTATAGGTTCTATGAACATATACATCATGGAAAGTATATGTGTGTAGTTGTGAAATTAAGCGAAGAATTGGTAATTACAGCATACATTACTGATAGAATAAAAAGAGGTGAAGTTGTATGGAAAAGAAATTAAAAATCTTCTTTGATAAGCAAGGAGATGTTCTTGATATTGCAATTGGCGAGCCCGTAGAAGCGATATCAAAGGAATTAGATAATGATGTTATCATGCGACTTGACCCCGATACAAAAGAAATAGTAGGCTTTACCATTCTAAATTTCGAGAAGCGTTTTGAACATCTTGATACTTCGGAAACTCTACCCATTGCTGCTACATTTTCTGATATCAGTAAGGCCCTTAAAGCCGAAGGATAAAACAATACGTTTTCACAATCTACTCCTTGCTAAACCCTGCGCTCGGGTGATGAAATTATCGTTCCCGAGGGGCGGTGGTAGATGGTGACCATGAGCCGGTCGCCGGGATTGAGTACAATATTACAATCAGCAATCTTGAAATCGCCTGTATCACCCTGCTCCCAAACATTGTCATAACTGATGTTGGTAGGCGACCCCCAAAGCACACCTCCAAGTGTACCAAAAAAACCGGTTGTACCACCTACTGCGGGCAGGTCATCCAAGTTGTTGCCAAGAGTTTCCCCATTAACGCTGATAAGTATACTGATCTCGGAAACATGGAAACCTTCCCCGCCCCTGTGCATAAGCACCACTTCCTGATGATTGGACACATCAACGCCCATAATCTCTATATTAGCAATCACAGGTTCATTCAAACTATAACTCCCCACAACTGCATATGTAACACCAGAAAAGATTACCACTAAAGCCGTTATCAGGATAGTCCCTATGACCGGGGATACCCCGCTATCATTATCTATACTCAAGCTGCCCATTCCTATTCCCACCTGGAAAACAGGATATCAGTGCTCAATTCTGTAAATTACCAACATTCCAACAGTTATTACCAGAAGGATAAGGATTGAAGCGATTATTTTCCTCCAATTTTCTCCATCCCGGCTGGTACCATCAACATAAGCTGTCGAGGTTCCAAAACTGATGGCACGGTCAACGTCCAGATGCACTACCTGTTCCAGTAATTCATCTCCGTTAGAAATCCTGACCGTATAATTAATTTTTGGTTTTAATCCGGTAAAAAAATAGGAATTCCCACCACTGCTGGAGGCTATCGTCTCTGGCCCCTGTAATACCTCAATACCAGCATCGGTATTGGAACTCACCCAAAGATTGGCATAATCCTTTACCGGTATTGCCTCGCCGTCACCATATTTCAGGTGCCCTGCCACGTCCAGCACTGAAAGTATAGTGAATGCCACATCCTCCTGTCCATGGCTATACTCAATAACGCCAGGAACAATGTTAGGAGAAACAATAAACAGCGGCACGGTTAGTGCCTCAGCAGACCAGTAATCCTTTGACGCATGCCCGCCCCTGGCCGCATCAGATGTCTTGAATGCCATGCCGTGGTCCGCTGTAATGAAAAGAGCAGTGTTACTTTCACTTGCAGCCGTATACAACGGTTCAAGCCTGCGATCCACACCTTCAATGACATCCACATACCCATCCACTCCACAGTAATGCCCGGCACTGTCCACCACACCCACATTAATGGTAAAGATATACTTCGTATCAGGGTACTGGCTGGACATCAGTGAAACCATGTCAGCGGCTGCATCCAGTCCCCAATCCGAATAAGCAATATAACTGTCAATGCCGGCAGTCCCTTCCAGATAAGCTGGAAGTTGTTTTTCCCAGTATTCAAGTTCGTCTATTATACCGGCTGGAACCGCATCTCCATTAACCTGTACCTTAAGGATAGGTTCAGTAATGGAATTACTCTCGCTAAAAAGAATAACATCCTGTTCAGCCTGCATAGCGACAGCATCGCCTTTGTGCATGAGCGCAATAGTGATGAAACCTTCATCTCCAAGCACGTCATAAATAGTAGCGCCAGCGTATGCCACAATTTCAGGTTCAGCCCCTGAAAAACCGGTAACTATCACCGAATGAGCAGGTCCGGTCCTGGGGTCTGGCACGCTAATGTAAGGAAGCAGAACACCTTTTGCAGCGAGGCTATCCATAAATGGAACTTCGGGAGGGATGATAAGACTGCCATCCAGCGCAGCAGGGACCATGCCCTGACTCACATATCCTGACCCCATACCATCCACTATCAGGAGTACCATATTTTGAGGTGGATTGGTCTCACTCACCTCGATACAGGTTTGTGCTGCAATTATGGGCAATGTAAGTGAGATACAAAGAATAAGCAAAACCGATAGTCTCAGATATGTTCTCCTCCTTGCTGCCATATTCACAACCACTTAAAATTCAAGTTTGTCCAGCAGGTCCTGCATTTTCACTATCTTATCATTTTCGCCCAGGATATAAGCTATTACTAAAAAGCGGTCATGTGGGTATGCTATTAATTCACCCATCAAAGTATTGTCAACCATGTAAACACCTTTCATGGCAGGTGCCCTGTTGTACTGGGTCTCTGACAATTCCCAAACAATACCTCTTTCGCTATATGAAAAATTTTCAGGGGTCACGGCATATCCTGCCATCTCCGGCGACCTCTTATCAATCACTTCAATGACAACCATGTGATTACCAGGTTTATTGAACGTCATGGTCAATATTCCTTCACCGCTAAAGTTGGTAAGGGGGTCCCAGTCTCCAGATAGTTTATCAGGTATGATAAGTTCCATTTCAGATACACTTAGAGGAGACGGCAGCGTACTCATCATTGTAGGAGTAGGTTGTGATGCGGGTGCAATCAAAGGCATGGGACCCTCAGCATTGATTAGGTAATAACCTGAAACGGCAATAAATACTACAATAAAAAGTAGTATGATGGGGATCCACTTGATGCGCTTCTTGATTTTTTTTGCTTCCATTGAGGATTCCTGCAGGATTTTTTAAAAGTACTATATATATTTTATACTTTTACATGTATTAATGGTTACCCTTTGGCAACCCCTATGGGTTTAACCCTGACCACCTTGCGGGCGACATGCAGATCATGCATTACATTCACCACTTCGCTGCTGGACTTATACACCCCGGGTGCCTCCTCTGCCAGCATGGACGGATGGGTGGCTATAACCGTAATACCCTGGTCTGCAAGCTGTTTCTCCAGAATTTCGCCCCTGAATTTACGCTTGGCCTCAGCCCTGCCCATAACCCTCCCCGCTCCGTGGCAGGCCGAGCCGAATGTCAGCTCCATTGCCCGCTCTGCTCCGTGCAGGATATAGGACGGTGTACCCATACTACCAGGGATGAGTACTGGTTGCCCCACCGACCTGTATGTGGCAGGGACGTCCATATGTCCGGGTGGGAATGCACGGGTAGCACCTTTGCGGTGGACATAGACTGGTTTTTTAATGCCATCAATTTCATGTTCCTCCAGTTTTGCCACGTTATGTGCCACATCATAAACCAGGTCCATACCCATGGATTCAGCATCCCTTCCAAAGAACTTCTCAAAAGTTTCCCTGACCCAGTGGGTGATGACCTGTCTGTTGGCCCAGGCATAATTTGCCCCGGCAGCCATGGCCTTGAAATAGTCCTGCCCCTCCCGGCTATTAGCGGGTGCACAAGCCAGCTGCTTGTCAGGCAACGTTATTCCATATTTCCTTGATGCCTGCTCCATGACACGCAGGTAGTCGGTACATATCTGGTGGCCTGCGCCCCTGGAACCACAGTGTACCATGATGGTGATCGTACCTTCCCTGATACCGTATGCTTTCGCGATCTCGGGTTCGTATATCTTATCCACTTCCTGTATCTCAAGGAAATGGTTGCCGCTGCCAAGTGTCCCGAACTGGGGCTTACCGCGCTTGTGCGCCTTTTCACTCACCTTTTCAGGGTCTGCCGCATCTATGAAACCGCCATCTTCGCAGTGTTCGATATCACTTTCGACGCCGTAGCCGCTCTCCACGGCCCACCGTGCGCCGTAAGTAAATGCGTCATCCAGTTCACTGCCCGATACCCTGAGCCTGCTCTTGGAACCTACACCTGAAGGTATGGCTTTGAATAATTCGTTCATCAATTCCTTGATGCGCGGCCTGACCTCTCCCACTTCCAGGTCTGTCCTGATGATACGCACACCGCAATTGATATCGAATCCCACGCCGCCCGGTGAAATCACCCCATCCTGGGCATCAAAGGCAGCTACACCACCGATGGGGAAGCCGTAGCCGAAATGCGCATCTGGCATGGCCATTGAATATTTCTGGATGCCCGGAAGCGTGGCCACGTTGGCGGTCTGGCGCAACGTATCTACTTCCAGGTCGTTCATGAGTTTTTGTGATACAAAAATCCGACCAGGAACCCTCATACCTTCCTGAAAGTCCATTGGAACATCATAGATGTTATCATCCACTTTACGTACGAAATCCTTTGCCTGCTGCTGTGTCATGATATTGTTCTCGCTTGTTTATGCTGGCTGTTATCTGGTGAAAAGGTTATAATGGTTGCCATTGGTCAGGTATCCACGATAACATGGGCACTGTATCCTTCTGATTCTTTTTCCACTTTCAACTGGTGGTACGTGACGGCTTTCACTTCAGTCTCAAAATTATGGCACTCGGTGTCTATGCTCTCTCCCGATGCGCTCCCTTTCAATACATACCCGCTATTGGTCTGTTCAACGGAATCAACCTTGAATTGACCGAATACGATTTCCTCAACCTCAAACAGGTATAGCAGTTCTGACAGGTAGTCATACAGCAGGTTCTCAAGTCCTTCAGACTCAAGTTCTATGTCAACCTGCCTTTCAGGTTCCAATGTAGCATTTTGGATAATAACCCCGAACATGGCCTGAGCGGCCTGTTCAAAGGTATCTTCCAGGGTGGTGCCGTGGGCTATGAATCTGGCATCAGCAGGATGGGGGAGGTATTCAAAATGTGAGGTGTTCATGGTGCAATATACAGTGCAAGGTTAAGTAAAAGTGACGATAAGCATTCTTAAATTTTCTGCAACACTTCGACATTATCCCTTCTCAACATACACCGTCTGCGTAGGGAAGGCTATCTCCACACCCATCTCTTCCAGCATCTGCATAATCTTCAGGTGGAACTCTTCCCTGACCGTGAGATACTCATCCCACACTGTAGTCTTTGTGAAACAATAGACAAAGATGTTCAGGGCATAGTCCCCAAAGTCAGTGAAATGCACCATATAGAAATTATGGTCAAAGCGATGGTCTTCCTTGATTATCTGCTTTATACCCTCCACCACTTCAGTCATCTGGGCAGCAGTGGTGGCATACGTCACACCCAGATTGAACTTTATCCTGCGCTTTTTCATTGCAGTGTAATTTATTACGCCGTTTTTTATGAACTGGCTGTTGGGAACCGTGACCTGGGCCTGGTCAAATCGCCGGATGCGGGTTGACCGGAAGCCCACATCTTCAACCGTACCCTCGAAATCTCCTATCTTTATCCAGTCGCCCATGTGGAAAGGTTTGTCAGAGAAGATGGTAAATGAGCCGAACAGGTTACTTACGGTATCCTGGGCTGCCAGTGCAAAGGCCAGGCCGCCTATACCCAGTCCTGCCAACAAAGAGGCGATGTTATAGCCAAAGTTGTTCAGGATGAATAGTATGCCAAGGGTGATTACGAAGATGCGCAGGCTTTTCACGATGAGTGGGGCGAGCTGGTCATCCAGTTTGCTCTCAGTCTTTTCTGTAATCCCGTAGATGAAGTGACCCACCAGATCAATGAGCTTGAACAGGTAATACAACAGGATGAATGACAGGATCAGGATGTATGCATTCTTGACAATAACTCCGATATTTACTACTCCGATGGTTTCCGGGAGTTGCAGGGTGATTATGGCAATGTAAAAACCATGTAGCAATATCAAATAACCTATGGGAGCTTTTGAAGCGTGTACCAACAGGTCATCAAATTCGGTACTTGTCTTTTGTGTGAGGTAGATTAATTTCTTCTCAACAATATGCAGGAACAGGAATCTGACAATGTAGGTCAGTAATATGATGATAAAAAATAGCCCGAGCTTTTCCAGTGAGAGGTCAAGCATTTCTATATTTAAGATATCGGGGATTGTTATCATAGGATATTGAGATAAGCGTGTTATCGATATTTAAAAGTTGCCGCAAAGAGTTCACTTTTTGGCTGTACTAATTTCCAGAATGAACATATTTCATATCTTACTCCCCAGTAAGTTACTGTGTAGTAAGATTCTTCAACTGTGTACATGACACGTCTGTATGCAAATCATTTTTTACCTTCAAACCATTAATTCCTCATCATGACAGGCGCAGTAACATTACTATCATCGGGTCTGGATTCCACGGTAGCATTCAAGCAGGCCCTGGACACCTTTGAGCGCGTGATATGCCTTACCTTCGACTACGGGCAGCGGGCAGCATCCATCGAAATGGAGAACGCTGCCGCCATCTGCAAAAAGTCCGGCTGTGACCACCACATTATCCCCCTGCCCTGGTACAGAAACTTCGGCGGCGCCCTGACCGGTGCTGAGGAACTGCCCACCCCATCCATGACCGAACTGGACGATGCCGCAAAGTCAGACGAAACCGCCCGCAGCGTATGGGTTCCGGCACGCAACATGGTATTTTTATCCATTGCCGCCGCTTTTGCTGAAGAGCACGACCTGGAACATATCGTAGTGGGATTCGATGCCGAGGAAGCGGTCACATTTCCTGATAACACCCCTGAATTCATCGGACTGTTCAACAGGGTCATGGAATACGGCACCCTGAACCATCCCCGGATATTCGCACCTCTTGCAGACTTAGACAAGAAAGGCATTGTCAGGCTGGGACTGGATACAGGGGCCCCCATGGAATATTCATGGTCATGCTACACGGCAGGGCCCGTTCCTTGCGGTGAATGCGAATCGTGCATGCGCCGGAAACGTGCTTTTTCAAGTGTAGGTGTTCCTGACCCATTACTGGAACGACTGGGAAAATCTTAATGCTGACACCAGTGGTTATAGAATCGAAATGAGCCTGGACGAAGAAATTACAGCCATAGAGGACGAGATACGCAAAACCTCTTACAATAAGGCAACCTCACACCACATAGGCAGACTGAAAGCAAAACTTGCCCGCCTGAAAGATGATATGATAAAACGTGCCTCATCAAAAGGCGGAGGTGAAGGTTATTCAGTTCGCAAATCAGGAGATGCGACCGTAGTACTGGTTGGATATCCGTCAGTGGGCAAATCTACCTTACTTAATCGACTGACTGGTGCCCAGTCCAAGATAGGGGCGTACGAGTTCACCACCCTGGACGTGGTTCCAGGCACTATGTTCCACAACGATGCCACTATCCAGATACTGGACGTGCCCGGGCTTGTGCGCGGGGCCGCCTCAGGGCGTGGCCGTGGAAAAGAAGTCATATCAGTGGTCAGGAATGCTGACCTTATTGTGTTCATGACCGACGTGTTCCAGACCGGGCATCGGGACGTACTTGAAAAAGAACTCTATGACGCCGGTATCAGGGTAAATACCCGCAGGCCTGATGTGAAAGTTATGCGCAAGTTCAGGGGCGGTGTCAGCATCAACTCAACCGTGGACACAGAACTGGACCGGGATACCATCATGTCCATACTCAAGGAATACAAGATGCACAATGCAGACGTGCTTATCCGGGCCAAAGTGAACATAGACGAGTTCATTGATGCGCTGATAGGCAACCGCAAGTACATCAATGCAGTTACCGTTATCAACAAGGCTGACCTGGTGGACGAAGAGTTCAAAACCGAGATCAGGGCCAATTTTCCAGACGCAATGCTAATTTCAGCAGACATGGATAAAAACCTGGATCCCCTGAAAGACCTTATTTTCGACTACTTGAAATTCATCCGATTGTACATGAAACCCCAGGGAGAGCCAGCAGATATGGAAGAGCCCATGATAATCCAGGAAGGAGTTAATGTGGGTGATATCTGTGATAAACTGCACCGTGATTTCAGGAAGAGATTCAGGTATGCCCAGATATGGGGGCCCTCTGCCAAACATCCAGGTCAGCGCGCCGGCCTGGAACATATATTACTGGACGGCGACATATTGACTATTGTAACCCAAAAGTGACCATAAAATGGAACCGCAAATCAATACCCGAAAATTTAATATCGTATTGACCGTTAGTATCTACCTGGCATTTATCGGCGCGGTCATCTCCATATGGATATTCCTGATTATCGGCCTGTTATTATTTATGGCCCGCAATGCCGCGTTTATTATGGAAAAAGTAGTACAAAAACGATTTAGCTATGACAATAACTCTGGTAATAATTTTAATTATGACTTAGGTGACAACACCGAAGATAAAAAGGAGTGACCTTACTCAGCCCAGGAACTCTTCCATACGCTCCAGCGCGGTTTTCAGTTCTTCAAGGCTGGAAGCATAGGAACATCGCAAAAATCCGGCACCAGACTCACCGAATACATCCCCAGGAACTACGGCCACCTTCTGCTGGTTTAACAATCCTTCTGCAAACTGCGAAGAGGTCATGCCTGTAGACTGCACAGACGGGAATGCGTAGAATGCTCCCCTTGGCTCAAAACAATCTAGGCCCAGCTCGTTTAGTCCTGTAACAAAGAGCCGTCTGCGTCGGTTATATTCCCTGACCATGGCCTGCATTTCTGAATCGCCTTTGTTCAGGGCCTCTATGGCCCCCATCTGGGAGGTGATGGGCGCACACAGCATAGTATACTGGTGAATAAGAAGCATGGCACTAATAATATCGGGCGAACCCATTGCATACCCCACGCGCAGCCCGGTCATGGCATGGGACTTTGACAGGCCGTTTAGCAGTATGGTACGTTCATCCATGCCGTTCAGTGATGAAAAACATGTATGCTTACCATTGTAGGTAAGCTTGTCATACACCTCATCAGATATGACCAGCAGGTCATGTTCCACTGCCACATCTGCCACTTCCTCTAAATCCCTTTTACCCATCACAGCCCCTGTTGGGTTGTTGGGGTAGCTCAGTATAATGGCTTTGGTCTTTGGTGTAACAGCATCTTCCAGCTGTGCCCCTGTCAACCGGAACTCGTTCTCCCTGATAGTGGAAACAATAACCGGTGTACCCCCGGAAAAAACAATACCCGGTTTATATGACACATAACTGGGTTCGTGGACGATGACTTCATCTCCGGGATTTACCACAGCACGCAGGGCAAGGTCAGCGGCTTCGCTGACGCCGGTGGTTACGAGTACCTGGGTCTCAGGGTCATAGTTTACGCCATAGTCCCTATGGAATGAGTCAGATACGGCTTCCCTGAGTTCAAGCAAACCGGCGTTGGAAGTATATGAAGTGAAGCCTTTCTCAAGCGAATAAATACATGCTTCCCTGATGTGCCAGGGCGTGACAAAATCAGGTTCGCCCACACCCAGGGAGATGACATCATCCATACCGATAACCATATCAAAGAATTTCCTGATACCCGAAGGTGGGACAGCATTTACCCTGTCAGAAATAAATTTTCGTGTATGGTTCATCGGTCGCTCACATCATCTTATGGAGTTATGGCCAGTCTTTTTGACTTTTCCTTTTCGAACAGTGTTACTCCGTCCTCTTTGTAGGTCTTTAGCACGAAATGTGTCACCGTGCTTTGCACCTGGTCAAGGGTTGCAATCTTCTCTGCCACGAAAAAAGCCACGTCCTTCATGGAACGCCCGCGCACGGTCAGGGAAAAGTCATGGTCGCCTGATATCAATCGCACAGACCTGACCTCGTTAAAATTTGCAATACGCCTGGCAATTTCATCGTATCCTAACCTGTCACCCAGGGATATCTTGAGTTCGATGATGGCATAGAGGTATTCTTCACCCACCTTATCCCAGTCAATGACAGCCTTATATTTACGTATGATACCGCTGTCTTCCAGTTCCTTGATACGTGAGCGTACTTCTGTCTCAGATTGTCCAATAAGCTTTGCAATCTCTGCCGGGTCAATCTTTGGGTCCTGCTCTATAATCTCTAATATCTCATTCATTACCATGCCTCATATCTGGTAAGCGTGTTTCCTATGTATTATCAGGACATAGATTTTGCGCTTATTTATACGGGTGCAAGCCTGTCAAGTGTGTCGCACAATTTATTCACTGTATCTTCTACGGTTTTCATGCCTACTTCATCGGTATTAGCAGCTTTTTGTGTAATGCCGCCAAAGTGATTGTTGTCACCTACCACTATCATACCATGGATATGCATCCAGGCATGTATGGACCAGACAGTGTATTCCTGCCCACCGTTACGGGATGTGCCAACGGCCAGTGCGGCACCGACTTTATCCTTAAGTAAAAATCCATTTCTCCTCAGGGGAAGTGTACGGTCGAACAGCATCTTTAACTGTCCTGACAGGGTTCCGAAATACACGGGCGAGGATGCGATAATACCATCGGCAGACGCAAGGGAACTGTTGATTCCTGCCATATCATCCTCAATGGGACAGCTGTTTTCAGTTCTGCATGCGTGGCAGTCAGTACAGGGGGATAAGTCTGCACCGGCAAGGGATATATTCTCAACTTCAAAGCCTCTCTGCCTGGCAATATCCAGTGCACGGTCGATCATGTGGCTGTTACTGCCGTCCTGATTTGGACTACCAGATATTCCAACAATTTTCATATTATTACTTCACCTAAGCTTTAGGTATCATACTTACCCCGGTAATAACTTTTCCTGTGCAATCCCCATTATTGTTTAAAAATAGATATCTCTAATCACTGTTAATTAGATTCAAAATTGCTGAAAAATATTTGACTATCCTGGTCTTAAGCGGTGTAGTCAAGATGAAACAAAGTGGTAGAAAATATCAACAGATTATCTGATAATGTTCAGATTGCTCAAATCTTCTTTTGTAACAATGTAATATGCATCGTATTTTTCATCAAAATCCATTATCTTCTGGTTAACAACTCCCCGGCTGTGAGCATAAGCGGCACCATGACCGGTTTGTTGTAGTACGTATTCCCTGTCACCAACCTTTATAACAGTGAAAATATCTTCTCCACCTTCAACTCCTACATGGAGTACATCCCCGGATTCCATGTCCTTTACAATATTGGGTCTATTCTTGGTCTTGACGCCGTATTCAATACTCATTTGATTACCTTCAGTTATTAATTGGAATTATGCCATTGAAAAAGAACGCACCACTTGCTTCAGTGCATCCGCAGATGGCAACACTCCAACAAAAGCCACCTTATCATTAATAGTATTGTTGGTACATCTGATATTCTATGTGATATTGCTTTGTTATAGACTTTGGGTGTGCTGCTTGAAGGTAAGAAGCCTGTTGAAAATGTCATTTAAAACCGGTATGTGTGCCAGGAATTCCGGTAAATATACCAAATAATCCAAGAGTACTAAAGAAGTGCACTACGAAATATTAATCAGTTAAGGTAAGGACTTTGTCCGCCTGATGAAGTTATTATTGAACTGTTTAGGACAAATAGCTTATATACAATATAATAATATACTTAAATTAGGTGTTAAGGGTATAATTGGCTTGCATCTATACAGAGAGGAGAGTTTGGTTGTGGCTAAACCTATTGATTTAATCTTGACTTTAGAAAATGAAGATGCTAAAACGTTTTGGGAAAACATGGAAAACCCACCAGAACCAACAATAGAGGAATTGCAGTTCTGTAAAGATGGCATTAAATTGTTCAATGAACATCCGTTCATAAAAGTTTAACTCTAAATTTTCAATGGCTTCAATTCCTTTCAGCGAATTACACATAGAGCCGTTGACGAAACGACATAATTTGAATGATTTTAGTTGTACCGAGAGAGATTTAAATGATTTTTTAAAAAATGATGCACTTAACGATCAAGAAGAGTTAACGAGTAGGACTTTTGTGTGCATTTATAATAATAAAGTGGTGGGTTTTTTTAGTCTGCTTGCAGATGCTATTAGAGTTCAGGATATTCAGACAGATGATAATATCGATGGGTATTGTTATCATAAATATCCAGATATGAAAATTGGAAGATTAGCTACTGATGAAGAATATGAAAGAAAAGGAGTAGTAAGATATCTTTATTTAAATATTTGTGGGGCATCTTTTAAAATCCTAGGAATAATGGGAATTAGGTTTATCACTGTAGACTCAAAGAATGAACCAATAGAGTTTTATCAAAAAATGGGGTTTATTAAAACAGAAGTAAAGAAGGATTATCCAACTTTATGCAAAGATATCCATCAGATTTATTTAAAATTGCAGAGTCACGATAGAAAATTGGATGAATATTAAAATAATAATTGGAGGATTTACAGCAATTCTATAATATCCTTTCTTATCTATTGTTAATTTAGGCACAATAAAATTCCGCCATATTTCGCATGAAATATATACCTGCAAATCAATCCAATGCACCATGCGCCCGCACGTAACCATCAATGCAGCCATGTCCGCAGACGGAAAGATATCCACACACAAACGAATACAGGTCAGGATTTCCGGGGATGATGATTTTAACAGGGTGGATAATATGCGTGCGAGTGCCGATGCCGTGATGGTGGGTATAGGTACAGTGCTTGCTGATGACCCCAGTCTTACTGTTAAATCAGGGCAGCTCAGGTCAGACCGGAAAAAGCGTTGTGGCTCTGAGGACCCGGCCAGGATTGTAGTTGACAGTATGGCAAGAACACCCGTAGATGCCGATATTTTCAAGAAAGGGGAGGGTGAAAGGATAATTGCAGTGTGTGAAAAAGCACCACAGAGCAAGGTTGAAGCACTGCAGCAACAGGGAGCCAAGATTATCACAGCGGGTGAGCAGCAGGTTGACCTGGCAGGACTGATGTCCGAATTAAAGACGCTGGGCATTGATTCACTGATGGTTGAAGGGGGAGCGATCCTGAACTGGTCACTGGTATCCCAGGGACTGGTGGATGAAATATATACTTACATCGGTGCCCTGGTGCTGGGGGGAGTTGGAGCGCCAACACTGGTGGATGGTGCCGGGTTTAGTGATAACACAGATGCTGCCGGGTTGGAACTTGTGTCAATGGAGCGGGTGGATGACGGTGTATTGCTCAGGTGGAGTGTACTGGATGAGAAAAGTGGATAAGTACACCAGTAAGTGCAATGGATCAGCGGGATAAGAATCCACACAATGCAAACACATAAAATAGTCAAACGTTGCGACGGCACACCCAACCGCAGCAGAGCTGTGGGGTATTACGATTAAGATAAAATATATCCAT
>QBUR01000093.1 GCA_013374385.1 Candidatus Methanocomedens sp.
ATTGGAGTGAACAAATATGAAACACAAAATTTTACTCATACTGATATTAGTAAGTATATTCTCCACCATTGGGTGCACTTACACCAACATCCCAGAGCCCACAGAAACAGCAACTGAAATACCTACTGCAACACCTACAAGTTCACCAACAGCCACCCCACAGCCCACTCCAAAAGATGGCCTTACAGAAGTGACCATGGAAGGTAACGCATTTGTCCCACAAACTGTTACTGTTTTTGCGAGAAGTACTGTGAGATGGACTAATATGGACTCTACGCCGCATAAAATTAAGATTATGGGTATGGCCACAGACGATCTAGGTGAAGGTGATTCATTCATATGGACCTTCAATCAAAAGGGGATATATGAATATTCATGCAAATATCATCCTAATATGGTAGGTACCGTTATAGTTCAATGAATGGCTGTTCAATTCAATTGCTGTGTTGTAAAATATTCGAGTTGTAGCACTAATATTCCGGAAGTATCTTCTCCAGCACCTACAAATTAAATGCGGCTACGGATGCTGGTTATGTTAAATCAGACACCACCATGTCAGCCAGTATGTGCATCTCAACAGACAGCACAAACCCGGTTGCTGCCGCTACAGTTACATCCAGCGGAAAACGGGTCAGGTTATATCCCAGCACCACCAGCACCGGCACAAATATCAGTACAAAATTGATAAATATGGTCAAAGGCCCGAATATGGGATGATGGGATAACCCTCTATGTTTGAATATGACCTTATAGGGCCACCATAGAAATTTGAACACACCCCACCTGTTATAGGGAGAACTTTCAATATCCAGGTCAGGACTTAAGAAAAATGTGCCGAACAGGTAAGTTACAGAAAATATCAGGATTAACTCTATACTTGGTGGCTGGACAGGGAGAGAAATATCTGACCTGTTGAACAGGCCATATGTGATTGACAGTATGAGCATCAACACAGTGATGTTGATTATGTTGTGGTTTTTTCCGTCCGGCATGGCTGTCACCTTCATCAACCTGATTATACTTAACAGTAGAACCAAACATATTAATTTTCTAAACTCATTTTTTATCTTAATCGTTATACTCCGAAACTCTGCTGTGGTTGGGACAAAACATAGTCAATGCAACTTCATTAGCCTAAGACATGAAAGACCCCACAGCTCTGCTGGGAGGAGTTTCATTCAAACATAGGTCAGCGGATGGTACTCCATTCTTTCCCCGCACCCGGGACACTCCACATTACCGCAATGTGGAATTACCGCAATCTCTTTTGAACACCTAGTACAGAAGATAGAATCCATTATCTTTAATCGCTCTTCCAATGCCACAAGTATCCTATGTGCCATCCCGAAGATATGCTCCCTGTACCGGGTAGCAATATAATAACTGACCATAGCCAGCAATGCTCCTGCAACCAGATCAGTTATCCAGTGGATGCCGAGGTAGAGCGTTGAGAACAGGATGGCAAAAGTTGAAATTGCCGAAAACACCTTGTACCGCTCAAGATTGGTTCGCAGCACCACTACCATCAGTGCCATAATGGACAGGGCAGCATGCAGGCTGGGAAAATCATTGTCTAAAAACGGGTCAACTACCCTGACTCCCTGGTCAATGATGGGACTCAGTTCATAAAGGATAGGTGAAACATTGGGCAATGCATGGCCTGTAACAGTCACAGGTACAAAAATGTAGAAGGGAAAGGCAATCAGGTAAATGATGATAAAGGCTATAGTGAATTCTTCAAGCGCATGAAGATTGCGTGTGTATATCAGGATAATGAACGTGAAAACCATCAGGAACGAGAATATCATGAGGTATACAAAGCTGTTGAAATAAGTAAGCAGTGGGGTTGCAAAACTCTGGAAATGGCTTACTATGTCGCCCTCTATCATCACAAGATACTCGGTATAATCTGCATTCACCCTGATACCCAGTGCATTGACAAGGGATGACTGGGACTGCACAAGCATATAGACAAGGGACGCACAAACGAAAAACGGTCCGAATCCGATCAAGAACCTGCGCAGGGAAATCCTGCGATATTGCTGCTTTACCTCACTTGGAATTAGAAATCGAAACCCGGCCGCTGTCATCAATGCAAGAAGCGGCAACATAATCACTGTCATAAGATAAGTCGAAGTCATTCCATCCTCCTGAAATGTTTTTATTGAGCCTTTAATTATAAAGGTTTATGCAATAGCCACCTGGAATATCAAAATCTTATTATCCAATAATCTCATTGTACGTGGCATTATGTTTACCATAATTACAGGCTCCCAGTTCGGGGATGAAGGCAAAGGCAAGATCGTTGACCTGATGGCAGGGCAATATGACCTTATCGTGCGCTTCCAGGGCGGCGATAATGCGGGACATACAGTGGTAGTGAACGGCAAGAAATACAAGTTACACCTCACCCCATCCGGTGTATTGTTTGATGCCAGGCTCCTCATCGGCCCCGGTACTGTGATGAACCCCCAGACCCTGGCAAAGGAACTTGATACCCTGGAAGAGGACGGCACTTTGGTGGACGAAAAGAAGCTGGGTATAGATGCCAAGACCAGTATCATCATGCCATATCATGTGGAACTGGATGGCCTGAGGGAGTCGGCACGCACAGAGAAGATAGGTACCACCAAGCGGGGTATCGGCTATGCCTATATCGACAAGGTGGCCAGGGACGAGTTGCAGATGGCCGACCTGGCCGACGAGACGCAGCTACGCAAGCGGCTGGAAGAACTCAGACCAATTAAAGAGGCCCAGATAGAGAGTATGGGCGGAGACCCTCACATCATGGAAGACGAGACCTGGATTTTGCAGTATATCGAACTGGGGCGCAGGTTTGCACCTTATATCACCGACGTATCCCATGAAATTAACACCGCTCTTGATGCAGGCAAGAACGTGCTGGCAGAAGGCGCCCAGGGTGCATTCCTTGACGTGATACACGGCACCCAGAAATTCGTAACTTCATCCTCATGTATTGCAGGCTCTGCCTGTGCTAATCTGGGTGTGGGACCAACCAGGGTGGATGAGGTGATGGGAATTGTTAAGGCCTACATCACCCGCGTGGGTGAAGGGCCGCTGCCCACTGAACTTCTGGACAGTACAGGTGATCAGATACAAAAAGCAGGTGGAGAATTCGGCACAACCACGGGCCGTCCCAGGCGCTGCGGCTGGTTCGACCTACCGCTGGTTAAGAAATCAGTGGCACTTAACGGTTACACTCATATAGCACTGACCAAACTGGACGTGCTGTCTAACATACATCCCCTGAGGGTCTGCACGGCATACGAACTGGATGGGATGAGACTGGATTATCCGCCTGAATCCACATCTGACCTGGCCCGATGCAAACCTGTGTATGAAGACGTGCCCGGCTGGGACGAAGACCTTACAGGTATTCTAAACATGAATGACTTGCCTCCTGCTGCCCGTGAATATGTGGACAAACTTGAGTCTCTCCTGGGCGTTCCATTTAGATATATATCAGTGGGGCCCGGGCGGGAACAAACCTTTATAAAATGATTGACAATCTTTAATTTGGGATTGGTGTAATGAGTGCCACAAACCGTCCGGATATCATCGACCTGGCCGTGAATGGGCTGGGGCGGTTCGATCCATTGCTGCCGTTGAGTATACAGTACCAATCGTAATACCTGATATTATGAAGTATTACGAGAGCCTGAAATCTAAACTGCAAAAGAAACGCTCAAAACAGATAGAATTCGGGATATATGGGTAATGTCACAGGGATTATTATGATACATGAGGCGGTACTGTTTGACAGGCTTGACAATGATAAGGTACAGTGTCATGTGTGCGCGCATGAGTGTACCATTGCAAAGGGCAAGTCAGGTATTTGCGGAGTCCGCGAGAACAGGGACGGCACATTGTTCACACTTATTTATAATACTGTTTCCAGCGAGGCTGTTGACCCAATCGAGAAAAAGCCCCTGTACCATTTCCTGCCCGGGACGCTCAGTTATTCCCAGGGCACCATCGGGTGCAATTTCAGGTGCAAACACTGCCAGAACTGGAGCATCTCACAGGTAAGCCTGGAGAATGCATATACCAGCGAGATAACGCCCGAAGAGTCAGTGGCGCGAGCGGTTAATTCTGAGTGTGCAAGTATGTCCTGGACTTATAATGAGCCTACCATCTGGCACGAGTTTACCCATGATTCTGCCAGACTTGCCCATGAAGCTGGTCTTAAGACAGTGTATGTGACCAACGGCTATATCACCGAGGAGGCACTGCGGGATATCTACCCACACCTTGATGCTTTCAGGGTGGACATCAAGGCGTTCAGGGATGAGTTTTACCACGAAGTTTGCGGAGCACACCTGCAGCCAGTGCTGGATTCAGCTGTGGTGGCACGGGAGTTGGGTATGCACATTGAGGTGGTCAATTTGATTATTCCGGGGCAGAATGATGATGTTGCAGAAACTAAGGCCCTTATTGAATGGGTGAGGGATAACCTGGGTCCTCAGACCCCTATTCATTTTACCAGGTTTTACCCAATGTACAAAATGGAGGGTGCTGCGCCTACGCCTGTTGCCACCCTGGAGAGGGCATGGCAGATGGCAAAGGATACGGGGCTGGAATATCCTTATGTGGGTAACGTGGCTGGGCATGGGTATGAGAATACATATTGTCCTGACTGTGGGACTTTGCTGATTGACAGGAGTGGGTATACTATTGTGCGCAATGTCATAACCGGGGATAAGAAGTGTCCTGAGTGCGGGCATGGTATTGCAGTCTTAATGTGATGGATGGGAGTTTAAGCAGATTTTTAATAATAAAAGTATAAGTATCGAAACATCTTATTCAATTTATTAGGGGGGATTGACAGGTTTGGATAAATCCATTTAAATTGGAATCGGTAGTGGGTCATATGGAAGATAAGAAAGGGAACAAGATACAGATTGGGGACGGGTTAAAGTTTTGTGGGCTGTAGATAACAGGGAATATGAAGGTAAAGTGATCAACGTAAAGGAGAACATCATGGCGTGTATCCCCGAGTTCTAAGTCTAAGCATGGACCTCAGGGTTCCTTGCGGCGTCACCCTTCGGCCCACGCCACATTGCACAAAATCCCAATCAGAACCGGGAGCTTGACGACCGTCTCGGGCGCTGACCACC
>QBUR01000092.1 GCA_013374385.1 Candidatus Methanocomedens sp.
TTCCCGCTCCTATTTTAATTCTTTAAAAGAGCTGCTTCGGCTTTTTATAGCATCTTATCCGAACGTAAAATAACTATCCCCGTATTGACAATACGGGGTCTTCGTATACTTAAACAAAACGATTTGTTCCTTTGAATCCTGTTTAATGTTTATTTATCAGAAAACTTGTGAAACATGAAATTATCATACTAACCCATTCACCATATTATTGCAATCCTAATATTAAGTTTACATTAAGGTGCAAGTATCCTACACCAGTTTTCGACACCTGATGAGATTGAATTTCGCTAAAAAAGAATAGTACAATCAACAAAATGGTAAGATTACAATATCCAATCAATGTTACCATGTCCCAGGTCTGTCTTGGTAAAACTGAATTCACCCGTTATCCCCACACTATCCGGCAGTCCCCCAAAACCGGCACCCAACAACAACTCACCCAGCCCTGCATCCATCACCTTCTCTATGCCGATAATAGAGGTGGTCGGCCTGGGGTTCACATCTATGACCCAGGGCTCATCACCCAACACAATGTCCACACCTACGTATCCCCTGCAACCCAGCGCCTGGGCAGTGTGTATTGCAACCTCAAATATCTCATAATTCCTGCCGCAGTCGATACCCACAGTGCCGCCATCGTACATTATATCACTCCCTATTGTGACATTCTGCTCGTTTACGGTAAGAGGGAGGGCAGTATCTCCCACTACCAGACTGGCACTCAGATGCCGGCCCTCGATATATCTGGTTGCCACAAAACCATCCGGTATCATGGTGGCGCAGGAATACCTGGTCAGGGTGGTATCTTCTGAAGCACAGCCCCACCTTGGTTTGAGCACTACCCTGTCGCCCAGTGAAAATACATCCTGCCCACCGGATATGATTGTATCGGGAACCTTTATTCCTTCTTTTTCCAGTATCCTGGTACATTCCAGTTTATCTGCACATACCCTGACCGAACCTGAAGGACATCCCAGGTTTACAGTATTCTTCTCAACCAGCTCGGTCAGGTCTCCCAGCAGTTCATCGGGTGCCACCACCAGGCCGGCGTCGCACTTGCTGGAGAGTTGCTCTACTGTCCGTTCAAAATTATCTGTCTTAACTGCGGTTCCTGATTGCAATATTGTGCCGGTGGTGGGGTAGAGTACCTTGTGCCCTGCGGCAGTGAAACTCCTGACAAGGACGTCCAGCATGGCCCTGCCTTCCAGGAGTATGGTGCCGCCTTCTCCGGCGCCCACTGCGTATTCGGCTATCATTATGTCCATGGTGTGAATAACAAGTCTTATTCAACATTAATGTTATCAAATACCGCAGGAATAACATGACAAAAAAAATACTTGTAACCAATGACGACGGAGTCTATGCTGCCGGGATAAAGGCGGCATACCAGTGCGTACATGACCTGGGCGAAGTGACCGTCGTAGCACCGTCCATGCAAAAAAGTGGGGTGGGGCGCAGCATTTCAATTTTTGAACCCCTCAGGATAAACCAGGCAGGAGTGGACGGCATGCAAGCATATGCCGTGGGCGGTACCCCTACCGATTCGGTGATACTGGGCATATTCTCGATATTGAAAGCCATGCCAGATCTGGTGTTATCAGGGTTCAATATAGGCGAGAACATCAGTACCGACAGTGTGACCACTTCCGGCACCATCGGTGCAGCAATGGAAGCGGCCAGTTACGGTATTCCCGCCATTGCCGCATCCATACAGGTACTGGACGAGGGCGACAAATTCGATGACTTGCGCGCCTATGAATACGATTTTCAGGTTGGCATCCAGGTAGTGAACCGCATAGCCAGGAATGTACTTGAGATGGGTCTGCCCCCAGGTGTGGACCTGCTCAATGTCAATATACCCAGGCATGGGGCCCCTGATACTGAGATTGAGGTGACCAGGCTTGCGCGCAAGATATTCAAGACATCGGTACAGGAACGGCACGACCCCAGGGGCCGGCCATATTACTGGATTGACGGCGACCTGATACATGACGATGAGGACGGCACAGACGTACATGCTATCATGAAGTGCGGGCACATTTCGGTAACACCAATAACATTGGACTCGACGGCGCCCGTAGATTTCAGCAAACTTGAACAACTTTTTTGAGTGATTATAATGAACAGTGAAGTAAAACCATACGCTCATCTGCTTGACCGCATAATGCTCTATACGTCAGTGTTTGTCATAATGGGGCTGTCTGATGCAGCTATTCCCATCCTGCCGGAACTCGCTGACAGCACCCTGCTGGCCAACGGCGCTGCATCCAGCCTGATATTTTCATCATTTTTTATCGGGGCACTGATGACCATGATGCCTTTTGGAGTGCTGGCAGATGCATACGGCCACAGGCTGTTCATTGTAATCGGCATATTTCTGTCATTGATTTCAGGTATAACAATCATTGTCTCAGATAATGTATGGGTGATAGTTGCCGCCCGTTTTGTTGAAGGAGTAGGATGTGGTGCATTCTTCCCTGCCGCATTTGCAATGCTTTCAGATTTCAAGAAACGAGGACAGTATTTTGGGGAATTCAACTCACTGCTCAACCTGGGACTGGCTGCCGGAATGGGAATGGCAGGGATACTGGTAGCATCAGGCACGAAAAACGGCCTTATACTGTTTGTAGGGCTGATGGTTCCGGTGTTTAATGTATCCATTATGGTTTTGGTGAACAACGGTCTGGGTAACCCTGTATCGAATAAGAACGAAATCATATCTGTGCTGGTCAGGTCAAAATCAATTTTTATGCATACCGAATATCTGCAGATCTGGTTGCTATCTTTCGTGCTGTTCGGAAGCAGCGGAGTACTCATAGCCTTGTACCCTGATTTCAGTATAGGATTCCTTGATAAAGGTGCACTGGGTATGTATCTGGCCAGCGTGTATCTGAGTGCAATGGTTACATCGCTAATAGGGGGCAGGTTACGGATCCGAAGGGATTACCTTGTCAGGGCAGGTATGGGCATAACTGGTGTGGGTGCACTGGCAGCGATGTTTCATCCCCTCGGGCTGACTTTGATGGGGGCTGGTTCGGGTCTGGGACTGGTAGGTCTTGTCACAAGTGTATCACACCTGGACATTGAAAAGGGACTGGCCATGGGGATATTCAATACTTACACTTATGCCGGGCTGGGGATGGTTCCATTGGTCAGTGGACTTATGTTATCCACGCTTGATTATAGCGGGGTTTTCATCCTGAATGTTATCCTGATGATGGCAATGGTATTCTTGCCAATGAGTGCCTTAAAGCAAGGACAAATATAAGATAAGAATAAAATTAAAAATAAGGAGGGAGGGCTCAAAAAGTGAGCCCGTCGAGTTCAGTAAAACTCATATCCTCAACATTTTCCATATCTTCAAGTAGTGCATCCAGTTCAGCCATATCTGATTCGATGGTGGATATCTCGCTGTCCATTATATCCCCGGTGGCTGCCAGTGTCGCTGATGGCGTGGGTGCGGTTGTGTCAACCCCGGGTGCTTCTTCCTGTGGTGAAGTGCAACCGGACACTGCCAGACCTGTTACTAATACTGCCAGTACCATGATATTTAGCAGTTTCATGCTTCATCCACTCCGGTCATTGGTGCCCAGTTGCTTTTCATGGTCTGCCCGCCATCAGGTGTGGCAGTGTAGGTGCCATTACCTTTGAGTACTGCGCTGCCTGAACCTTCGGCTGTCAGTTCGATATCGTCACCGTTTATGGTCACAGTGATACTGCTGCCGCTGATGGTGGCTGTACCATCGAAACCACTGTATTTGACAGTGCCGTCATTCATTTCTGTTCTGGTGCCGTTGCCGGTCACTTCGATTTCTGCATCAACATCATAGTCGGCTATGGTCAGTACACCGCTTTTTGCACTTACTTCGATGTCCATGTCACCAGAGATGGTTACTTTACCATTGCCAGAAGCGGTTAGTGTACCTGTAACTCTCAGATCAACAGAGCCAGGTCTGTGCTGCTTGAGTTCGGCAAAGATGTCCCTTAATATGGAGTTTGCTTCCCTGAGTGCCTGATTTGCATCCCTTATCTGTAAATTTGCTTCTCTTAAGAACTGGGTTGCTTCAACAACATTTGTGAGTTGTCCCACGTCATTGAACCCTGTGTGTTCGCCGAACAGTTCGTTGGCATTTTCATGGCTGGCTATTGCTTCATTAAGTGCATCATTATAGTCATCCAGCAGGCGTTCCAGTTTGGTGGTGTCCTCACCGGCTGCGTTCAACCTGTCAATTTCATCCTGGATGCGCTCTGCAATGGATTCACTGCGTTCAAGGAAAGCATCGACCTTGTTGTTCACTGTACCCATGACGAAATACCTTGATTCCGTATGGATATGTTGCCATATATCCCTGAGTTCCTTTACGATGGCCTGGAAATCTTCCATTGTTTCTGCAGATTCTACATCACCTTTCAGGTCTTCCAGATTGTTAATATATTCCTCAAAATTCTCTGATGCCAAGAAGGGGGCATATCCATTATCTTCAGATTCTTGTGCCCGTATTATAAGTATTTCAAGATGTGTTATTGCGTAATCGATAGAACGGACCAGGTGGTTTTTCGTTGCCTGTTTAAGGGCAAATATATTGTCCCGTGTTCTGTCTTATTTAAGCTGTCCCTTGCATCCTGGAACTCATCCTTTGAGTCCTGGTAAGACTCTCTGACATCTTCTAATCTGTCAGAATTTGTCTGGTATTTATCCAGAACAACCTAATACTGATCTCTTGGGGTTTCAGCATAGGCTACTGCTGGTACGAACATTCCTATTAATAGCATCAATGTGGCAAACATTGCAAACACTGAGGCTTTTCTTGATGTTTTACTTTTTTTTTGTAACATAAACCCTGAACCCTCTGATTTTATTTAGATAACTGTTATATTACTCATATTAACTATTATATTTAAATGTGCCATTCGTTGCCATGTCGCATTAACTTTTGCATGTGTATGACATGCAATACAAGTGGATGAAGGCTTACAGGTAAAGTTAAACTTTCATTATAGAACCTACGGTGTGCCTCCGAATCATTTTCCAGCCGTTTGGCAGGTTCACTATGACAATCGACACATTTGTATTCATCTTCCTGAGCAATTAATTGCTTATAATTAC
>QBUR01000091.1 GCA_013374385.1 Candidatus Methanocomedens sp.
TAAATATGTGTAATTTGAATAGTTATAATTGACCGTAATAGCTATAAAAAAATCTATAGAATAATCAGAGATAAATGAAGAAAAACAGCATCGTACGATACTATTCAGAACTAACATTCCGAACTATTTATGGTTTAAGATGGAAAAGGTGGGTTTAATAGTAAATTAAACTTTTGCCATAATTGTGATATATATTTCATTTCATTTTATTCTACAATGTCTGCAAAAGCAAAATTCGGCTTCACATCAGTAATCTGTACCCTCACATGCTGTCCCACCTTCGTATTTGGCACAAACACCACAAAATCTCCGACCCTGGCAATGCCATCCCTCTGCTCACCGATTTCAAGAATCTCCACATCATATTCCTGGCCCTTCTTAATCAAGGTTGACAGGAACTTCTTTCCCACCACATATATCTCAGCGCTTTCTTTGCGTGAAGCTCTTGGTGTAAATGAACGTAAATACACGAAATTCTCTTTCGCTTCATCCAGGAAATCTTTGAACATATCACCCTGGAACACCTTGACCACAAAGTTACCTCCCGGTCTCAGTAACTTTTTTGCAATAGCTAATGCAGATTCACTAAGGCCAATAGAGCGGCCATGGTCAAGCTCCCAGCTACCGGTCAGGTTTGGCGCCGCATCACATATCACTACATCGGCTCCGTGCTCGCCTATAATTTCCTCTATTTTTTTCAGGGTAGTGTCACGAGTAATGTCCCCTTTAATGGTTTGCACACCCTCAAGGGGTTTAATTTTCTGCAAATCCACACCCACTACCCTTCCACCCGAAAGTTCTTTCGCCATCTGCAACCAACCACCCGGGGCTGCACCCAGGTCCACTACCGAATCGCCAGGTTTGATGACATTATGCTTTTTATTTATCTGGTCCAGTTTATACGAGGCTCTGGAACGGTACCCCGCATTCTTTGCTTTGTGGTAAAAATAGTCTTTCTGGTTTCGTGCCATACAAAGAGTTTATTGTTATAGAAACCCTTAAACCTCTCCCAGGTGATACAAAATTGTTTATTGAACTTGATGGCTGGATGGCAAAACTCCGATTTTCTGCCAGTCATCTGATACCAGACCATCCGAAATGCGGTCGGCTGCACGGTCATACTTATGCTGTTAGTGTACGTGTGGAAGGTACCCAGGCAGGAGAGTTCATAATAGATTTCATCGAACTCAAAGATATTGTCAAGGATGTCTGTGACCGGCTTGACCATAGGGTACTGGTAGCTGAAAACGACCCCAGGCTGAAGATAACTGAAGAACAGGGGCACTATACTATGGAGATTTTAAAAAGCTGCAAACACTATGTCCTGCCTCAGGATGATGTGCTGCTGCTGCCCATAAATTCGGTAAGTGCTGAAGACCTCTGCAAATATTTCTTAAATGAAATATCAGTAGGAATAAGAGGTAATGGATCCGCGGATAATATTTCTGGCTTACATGTCAGGGTGGATGAGGGAATCGGACAGGGTGCTGGTTGTAATATGGACCTTTAAAAAATGCGTGGATGATTCGGAGCATTTAAGTATAGTATATTTCATTTGAGATTCGGTGTTAAAATGGTCGGAATAGCAATTACCAAAGATTCTACAGCACAGGAGTTAGAACCAATAGCTATGGCCATATTTTCTGCAGTAGGATTGCCTGTTACTATGAAAAGCAAGAACAAAAAAGGCATCAGGATTGAGAATAATACTGTTCTTGATTATGATTATACCGGAGTATATCTGGAAAGGGCAATTGAGGAGGGCACGATCATACACGGTTTTGCAGATGAAGGACCTTATAAGGATGTTCCGGTTGTAGTTTCCCCTATCAAAGACAACAACGGAGAGGTTGTCGGTGCTATTGGTGTGGTTAACCTGGCTGGTTTCATAGACCTGACACGACTTTGAGCTACTAATCTTTTTAACATATCCTGCTGTTATTACTATTATGCAGGTGGGTTTTGTATATTCTGAGGATTATCTGGAGCATGATACAGGCATGCATCCAGAGAATGCCGGACGGTTGAGGGCTATAATGAAAGGTCTGGAAAATACGGGTATCATTGATTTACTATATCCTATAAAACCAAAACCCGCATCTATTGATCAAATTCAATATATCCACTCTCCTGACCACATACGTACAGTGCGGACATTTTCATCTATGGAAAGGGGCATGGACGGCGATACACCCACCAGCAACCGTTCGTATGAAGTTGCATTGCTAGCCGCAGGCGGTGTTATATCTGCAGTGGATGCGGTCATGGATAGTGTGGTTGGCATGGATATTGTGTTTGCACTGGTGCGTCCACCGGGCCACCACGCCGAGCCGGACAGGAGTATGGGTTTTTGCCTGTTCAACAATGTGGCAATAGCGGCCCGGTATGCACAAAAGAGGGGAATTGGAATGGTGCTTATAGTGGACTGGGACGTGCATCACGGCAACGGCACCCAGAAAGCATTCTATGAGGACAGTTCAGTGCTCTATTTTTCCATTCATCAGTATCCCCATTTTCCGGGGACGGGCAAAGTGAATGAGATGGGAGCGGAGGAAGGCAGGGGATATAATATCAATGTACCGTTGCCAGGGGGTGCTAACGATGCTGATTACCTGTATGTGTTCAATGAGATTCTGGCACCTGCTGCCCGTAAGTTCAGGCCTGACATCATTCTGGTGAGTGCAGGACAGGACGGGCACAGGGACGACCCTCTGGCAGGTATGAACCTGACCTCTGCCGGTTTTGGACAGATGACCGGGGTGGTGCGGTCGCTGGCAGAAGAACTTTGTGACGGGAAACTTGTGCTTTCACTGGAAGGGGGGTATGATTATGGTGCATTATCAGATTCAATAGTCATGATATTCAGGGCCCTTATGGGTGAAATTGATGATGTTCCGGAAATGGGAGATGTATCAAACAATACGCGCCAGTTGGTAGAGAAAGTTATTGATTTACATTCTGGTGGAAAAATCCTGTAAGGAATTCCCTGAAACTTTGATAATCGACTTCAAGTAATTCCCTGCCATGCAGCACCTTGAAGCCCGATTTGATATTCTCGCCTACGTGTTTGCCCAATCGGCATGTGTGGAGCTCATTGCGCAAAAGTTCAGCAGCGTCCGTGTATTTGCGTTGTACGTCCACTACATACCTGCCTTTCTCGATATATACCTCTGATAAACCCTTATTTTGCAGGTACTTCTGTTTGAAGCTTCCGGCATGGGCTCCTTCCCAGACAGGTGGACCCAGATGTTTTTTTACGGGCGGTAGATGCTGCACTTCCATTTCCAGCACTACAACCGCTTCCCCATTACCAGCCCATACATCACTGTTCATGACCGGAAATTTATGCCGTGACAGCAGGTCTGTTAGACTGCTGTGCAGCATGAAAAGCTGTGGGTATAGCACATCCTCCACCACATCGGGCCTGTCAAATACCACGGCCACCAGAGATGTCCCGCGCTTACCAGTAATGATGTCAAATTCTGCATCGCTTAAGGGAGCCGCCAGAGAAGAAAAAAACTGTTCAAAAGCAGGAGAATCCAGATACTGCCGGGCCCTGTCAATAAATTCAGCAAACCTGTTAAGGGTGAGTGCTGCGGCAACATTCCTGGCCGGGTCAGTTGGGTCCACAACCACCAGGGGGTCATTATGTTGCTTGTTCCCGTGTTCCATTATGTCTATGATGGTTCCTGGTTTCCAGGTATTGGCTGCTCCCAGGACTTGTATGAATGAGCCGTGTTGGATGATGAGCAATTCTGCCAGGTATCCGGAAAACCCGCCGGTCCTGAGGTCTGAACCATACACACTTGCGCCTTTCATGAACTGTTTGAGTAGTAACACTTCATCTTCCAGTCCCTTTATCCTTTCAAGTATGAACTGGTTATGGAAAGGTGTCCTGTCCACTGCCGATTTTATCTGTGCTGCACTTCCAACCCTGAAGCAGGGTACAAGGTCCACCTCAAAATCGTTAAAATTAGCGTGGATGTAGGGATGCTCTGCATAACGTTCCTCAAATCGGTCGGCATTGGCCGCTACCTGCCTGGCGATTCTTAGTCCCACGTTCTTCAGTTCTTCATTAGAAGTTTCTTCAGGGAAAGTGATGAATATATCCAGGTCATGTTCACCCGATATCCAGGTCCCTCTGGCGGCAGAGCCTACAAGCGTACCTGAAACATCAGTTAACCCTAACCCAACGGCCACCTTGTCAACCAGGGATATGATATGGTCAGCAACCTTTTGCATCTTTTGCTGTTCATCCATTGTGGGTTTTATTCTACCCAGGATTTCGGTTAATATATTGCTTTTGTTCATGTTTGTACCGTCATAGTGGGATTTTCTTCAAGGTTTCGTATATAGGTCCCTGGGGCGTTAGTGTGCTCTTTTTAAATGTGATGTGACCGACCGTGAACTCGCCCAAGTCTACATCCTGCAACCCGGCCAGCACCTGTGCCAGTTGTTCCTTTGTATGGTTGTCCAGATGCTTTACCCTGGCAAGGGTAGCATGTGCCGTGAATGTTCCCCTGTCTTTCTTGAACCTGAACTCTTTGAGGGTACGTTCTACTTCGTTGTGCAGCCGTTCGAACTCACCCTGTGCCCCCAGCCATATCACTTTCATGTATGCGGGCTTGGGGAACACGCCTACACCGTTAATCCTTGCAGGGAACGGGGGGCAGTTAATACCGCCAAGGGCTTGGGAAATGGGTTCCACCTGTGATTCTGGAATATCACCTAAGAATTTCATGGTTAGGTGTACCAGGCCGGGCTCCACCAGTTTCAATCCTTTGAAGTCCATCTCCTGCTGGGTGGATTGGATAGCTTCTATTATATGTGGGGGGAGTTCCACGGCTATAAAAGTGCGAATCATGTATTGTCACAATTGAATACGGTCGCTATTAACTTAAGATTTGGTTTTTTTAAACCAATATTGGGGTGGGAAATTTTAAACCGCCGAAAATAGGGAATTTTTGACCATCGTTGACATTATGGGGTAGTGTCTTGTCAGGTTAAGATAGAGATTGTCGGAAAAGTCCCCCACTTTTGTTAAATTGATACACTGTCTCCACTACAA
>QBUR01000090.1 GCA_013374385.1 Candidatus Methanocomedens sp.
GTTTTGCTTAATAATTTGTCATACCCAGTTTTTCGAAGAGTTTCAATTAGATCATTCATTGAACCACTAATTGTCCTATATTTCATTATGTTGTTATTTTATCTCTCCTATAAAATCATCCCGGCACAAAGCTATATATTGTCGAGTTTAGACAATATAGCTGAAATATTATAAAATCAGGCTTTACCGACAGTCTCACTGGAAAGAATCAATTATGTCATTAAAAGACAGCGCCAACATCGTACTGGAAACCTGCATGGCAGTGAAACCTGGAGAGGTTGTACTGATAATTACAGATACTGCTACGCATCCTTCAATCGCCAGCACATTATTTGACAGAGCTGGGGAGCTGGGCTGCGATCCCATTCTTATAACCATGGAACCCAGAGAAGTCCACGGCCAGGAGCCGCCAAAGGCAGTGGCCGATGCCATGAGTGCCGCCGATGTGGTACTGGCACCCACCAGTAAATCCCTGACCCATACCCAGGCCAGACTCAACGCTAATCAGGCCGGCGTGCGCACCGCCACCTTGCCTGGCATTACCCTGGAGATGATGGAATCAGGCGGCATTAATGCTGATTACCTGGCTGTAAGGGATACAGCCTTTGACCTGAAATCCAGACTGGAAAAAGCCAAGGAGATTAGGCTGGTTACGGAACTAGGTACTGATATTGTTTTTGATGTCAGGGCCTGCGACTGGAAAGTAGACCATGGTATAATTCATGAACCGGGTTCATCCAGCAACCTGCCTGCTGGTGAAGTATTCGTGGCCCCAAAGGGAGGCAATGGTGTTTTCGTGGTGGATGGCTCAATGGGGGGTATGGGACTGCTGGACTCGCCCCTGACCATTAAAGTCGAAAACGGGCAGGCTACCGAAATCACCGGCAAGGGGGCAGAGCAGTTCATTAACATGCTGGATAGTGTAGGACCCCTTGCCCGCAACCTCGCAGAACTGGGTATCGGTATCAACCCCGCAGCCCGGCTTATCGGCAATGTGCTTGAAGACGAAAAGGTGGCTGGCACCGTGCATATAGCCCTGGGTGATAACAGCACTTTTGGCGGGGATGTAGTAGCAGGCATACATCTGGACGGCATCATTACCGGACCAAGGTTATTCGTGGACGGTGAAGAACTGGTACTCTCCTTTTAGGAACCAGCATTTCACCTGCGAGGTTACCTAAAACCAAGTTTTATAATTAATGTAGATGTAATAAAAAGATAGAAAATAATTGGATTAATCATAAGGACACTTGAATGAGCGACAAAGAAGTAATAATCAGGACAGCAGCAGAGATTGCCAGTAAGATATCAGCCTCGGCCATAATCATAATGTCTGACGACATATCCCCTGATCTTGAAGTCGATATTCCTGTGCTGATCGCCTCCCCCAATGCCATGATGGCAGTATGTCCAGCTTTTGAAGATGAGAAAGTTGAAGACGAAAAGAAACCAGCCGAAAAACTCCAGACCCTGTCCAAAACCCTGTACCACAAGGTATCCACAGGAACCGAATACATCAATGACGCTTCTGCGACTGCATTCATAAATGACCTGTTATCGGGTGAAAAAGTAGTAGGAGTAATTTCCTATGGCGGCACTTCCAGCATATTGATTCATGACCTGAAAGAGAACAACATGGTAAAAGAACTAAAATCATGTACTGAACGGGTAAAGCTTGATGCCCTGCGCTCGGTATTGTCCATTGCCATGGGTTTGGGTGCATACGGCAGGGAAGGTAAGCCTGTTGCCACAGCATTCATTATTGGGGACTCTGAAGAAGTTATGAAACGCTCACATCAATTGGTACTGAATCCGTACTTGGGCCATTCCCCTGAAGTGTCTTACATCTGCGATACTAACACATGGGAAACGGTTAAGGAATTCTCCCAGCTGGACGGTGTGTTCATACTGGATGGTGACGGCTATGTTCAAGCAGGCGGGCGTTACCTTGATGTGAACGCCAGAGAAGTGTTGACCATGAAAGGGCTTGGCGGAAGGCATGCTTCTGCCGCTGCCATTACCAGGGATACTGAGGCCGTTGCAGTAACGGTCTCTGAGAGCGACGGCGTGGTCAGAGTGTACCGGGACGGCATCCAGATATTGGAGCTCGATCCAAGGGTCTCAAAACTATCCCTTTACAGTTAGAACCAGGTGTTATTTTGCTACACAACCTTAAGCACTTAAAGATCCTACTTATCACGGTCCTGTTAATTTTTGCACTTTCCGGCAGCGGCTGTCTGGGTAACAAAACCCCAGAGCCCATTAATCTGGAATCGGGTCACCCCAGCGGTTATGAACTGGATTCACCCCCTGACGATGTGACAAACCTGACCACATTTTTCCTGTTTGCCAACAAAACTATTAAAGCCGTAACCATAATTACCAACACACCCAGCCTTGACATTTTCATCACTGCTGATATGTCCCGGTCTACTACAAAAAAGGAGCCTGACATCGGTGATATAGTGGTGCTTGGCAGTACCTCTCCATATGCGGACCATTCCAATCCCGGTGCCTTCTCTAACGTATCTTTCAATTCCACGTATACAAGCTCGCAGGGAAAAAATACCATACACTTTGACTTTGCCCAGCCTGTAACCGGGTTCGTAGCCTATTCCTATGCATTAGAACAAGGTCAGTTCTACCACTTCCTATCCAGGAATGAGACTGTTATTGTAGTATTACCCGAAGGATATGATACTGGTAATTTTATTCTGGGCCCTCTCAGGCCAAAACCGGATAGCAGGTCAATTGACATTGACGGCAGGGTGAAACTACGATGGGATGCTACATCCCCAATCCATAATTACATTAAGGTCACGTATTATAAGTCATCACTTCCCACCATTATGGGCATAATGGTGATAATCCTGGGCGCAGCAGGTCTTGCCACTGCGATTTATTTTAATTCCCAGATTCGCAAATTACGGCAAATGCGGGAATCCATGGAATCTGATGTGAAAAAGTGAAATAATCAAATTATAAACTCCATGCCATCCTTACCCAGAGGCCATTCCCTGACAGCTTCTGTATGGGGTGGGTACATGTGGCTGACATGAGTGAATACTACCTCACGCGCGCCCAGCTGCCTGCTCAGTTCAAGGGCTTCAGCAGCATTCATGTGCTTGACCAGATTAATACCTGGCGGCACGATGGCATCAATGATAAGCAGGTCTGCATCCTGCATAATGTCCAGGCTCTGCTGCGATATATTCGCATTGGTATCGCCGGTTATGATCACTTTCTTATCGCCCTCGGTAACCATTACGCCTGCAGATTCCTTGATGGGTGGGTGGTTTACAGGGAAAAGGGTAAAGGTAAGCCCTGCAAGTTCAAAGGGTTTGAACCAATCCACATCATGTCGCTCTGGCTTCAGGAATCCCAGGTACAGCAGGATATAGTCCAGTGTATCTTTCAAGCCATACACGGGTACATGGTTCTGTACCCGGTGAAAATCACCAAAACCTGCATAGTGGTCATAATGCCCGTGGGTCCAGATAACCCCGTCCACATGGTCAAGTCCCCTGGATATCATCTGCCACCTTAAATCAGGACTGGTATCCACCAGCACCTTCCCCCCTGGCCCTTCCACCAGCACCGAAAACCTGAGCCTTTGGCTAGGACCCCCGTTTAGGGCATCCTGGCATGCAGGGCAATGACAGCCTATTTTGGGAGTACCGATGGCGTCACCGGTACCCAGCAGTACGACTTTCATGTTTCATCTTTAGGCATATAGTTAAATGCATTCCGTTTATTGAATTCGCCTACTGCCCTGACAAGGTCTTCCTGGGCTAGTGCAAACCTATCAACCATAAGTGCGTTCAACACCGCTTCACGTATCACCATTCGCAAATCTGAACCCGAATACCCATCGGTCATTGAGGCAATTTCGGCTATATTAAAGGTGCCGTCTATCTCAGACATTACAAATTCCAGTATCTTCTGCCGCATCTCCTCATCAGGCAAAGGGAAATCCACAATATCGTCAAAACGTCTCCATGCAGCACTGTCCAGCAACTGTGGATGGTTGGTGGCGCAAATGAGCAGCACACCGTGTTTTACCAGACTAATATTGTCTATGGCCTTAAGCAGCGTGTTCACCGCTCGTTTCAGGGCCGCATGTTCGTCCGATGACCGGGTTTTGGCTATGAAATCGAACTCGTCTATGAAAAGTATACATGGACTCAATCCTTTTGCCAGTTCGAACACCCTGTCAATGTTCTTGGCAGTTTCGCCCAGGTACTGGTCCGTTATCATGGACAGTTTGACCTCTACAAAGGGCACCTTCAATTTACCAGACATGGCCTTAGCAGTTGAGGTCTTCCCAGTGCCGGGAGGGCCTACGAACAGCAGTTTACCTATTTCGATAAGTCCTATCTTTGTCAGGTATTCCCTGAACTGTATGGCCTTGACCATCTTTTCAACTTCGTCCTTTTGGTCCTGGTTAAGCACTAATCGATCAAGGGTCTGTTCAATTTCATCAGGAACCATGATGTGTGCCAGTTTGAGCACATCTTCGGAATCCTTCTCACCACTGATCTTTAAAATTAATGAATCAATCCACTGGCGGCTGACCTCTTTTGGTTCATTTTTCTTACTTGCTTCCTCATAACTCACATCGAGTGATTGCGATTTTTCATAGAAGTGTGCAAGTACAGGGTTGTGCTTGATGTGCTCTGACCCTTGTTCTTGTTTGGCAAACCACTTTACCCCAAGGTCAAATACCGTGAGTTTTAGTTGTGTGCCGAATTCTTCATATACCAAAAATGGAAGGGATTTTGCTATTTCAACCGGATTTTTGATATTATACAGTTCTGTCAGGTCTTTGGCCTTAATGTTAATAGGACGCTTTACTGTACCCTCTTTATTGTCCCAGTAATGCTTCCTTATATCGGAAGGCAGATCATCTACTTGAAGTTCACCTGTGTTGTTATAAATCTCAGCTGTTAAGACCAATTCAGTGGTTTTTAGTTTTTCATCATCCATTAACCATCAATTCCAATTTTGATTAAAAGCTACTTAATGGTTATATTGATGTATATAAGTTTC
>QBUR01000089.1 GCA_013374385.1 Candidatus Methanocomedens sp.
TTTTAAATGAGGAGGAAGATTAATGAATGTGATGAATTACGACAAGTGTGGAGACCGATTGGTCAAATGGGAGTATAGTAAATCTAGTTATCCAGCGAATAGAACATATTCAGATGCGACTACAAATCTGTGTAAATCAGTGAAATCCGTGTCTTTTTATATTTTCAGACACAGATTAACAATGATTAACACGATTTTACCTAAAGTCAGTACCAACAAAACATGACCCATTTAGAATAATGTTTTAATATTGTAATGTACATCTACACATCAGGTGAAAACAATATGGCAAAAAGACCAGCAGGAATGGGCGGTATGAATCCCCGGGCCATGAACCAGATGATGAAGCAGATGGGGATAAAATCCGATGAGATCGCTGATGTAGAACAGGTCATAATCAGGACCGCCGATACTGATATTATTTTTGATGATGCTAACGTGACAAAGGTGGCTGCCCCAGGTATGACAACCTACCAGATAGTAGGCACACCCTATGAAGTACCAAGGGAAACTCCCATACCAGATGAAGATGTGGCACTCGTTGCCGAACAAACCGGAAAGACCAAGGATGAGGCAATGGCAGCCCTTAAGGAAACCGGTGGAGACCTGGCCGAAGCCATACTGAAACTGAGCCAGTGATTTTTTTATTCAGTACTAATTATCCAGCTATCCAGCAGTACTTTTATGCAAAAACTATATTTACTGGACAGATTAGATAATGTAATATATACATTCTGGTGATTAAATTGCGCAAGAAACTGACAGTAATACCTGAAAGATGTTCCGGATGCAGGGTATGTGAACTGGTATGTGCCATATCCCATGCCGGTGTCAATAATCCTAAGAAAGCCAACATAAGAGTCATTTCACTTTATCCACATCCGGTAATCAAGATGCCTGTCGTATGTGATCAGTGCAAGAAGCCAAAATGCAGGGATGCATGCCCCACTGATGCCATCGTCATCACTGACGGTGTGGTTACAATTCTGGAAGACAGGTGTATTTCATGCCATGCCTGCGTGAGTGCATGTCCCATTGGTGCCATATTCGTGCATGAGGATATCGAGACACCGTTCAAATGCGATATGTGCGGCGGGAAACCAAAATGCGTAGCAGCATGTCCTAAAAAAGCTATTCTGTATGTCCCTGAGCATACCCTGGGCCAGGCACACCGCCTGGCATCGGCATTGCAATATGCCAACATGCAGGAAGTAGAATATTATGAGCATGGCGTAAAGAAAAAACTGAGATACGCAGAGATCGAGACCGGTGGGACGAGGGGTGATTCCAAATGAACATTAAAGGCGGGTATTTCATGAAGGTCCTGCATGTTGACCTGACAGAGTGCAAGACCCATGTGGAAGAGGTAGATGAGGAGTTCGCCCTGAAATACATTGGTGGCAGAGGTTGGGGTGCCCGCCTGGTCTGGGAAAACATGAAGGAAGATACTGACCCCCTGACCCCCGAAAACATTATAGTAATAGCACCCGGACCCCTTTCCGGATTATATCTCCCATCTTCGGGCAAGACATCTTTCTGTTCCATCAGCCCGACCACAGGCATATACGGAGACAGCAATATCGGCGGCATGTTCGGTGTGGAACTGCGTCAGGCAGGGTTCGATGCAGTGGTTATCAAAGGTAAAGCACCAGAACTGTCCTACCTGTGGATAGATGACGATGATGTCCAGTTGAAGAGTGCTGGAAAATATGCAGGCATGGGCAGCATAGAGACCGAACACCTGTTGCGTGAGGATTTGGGAGACGAGACTGTGAAGGTGGCAACCATAGGTCCTGCAGGCGAGAAACTGGCCAGGATGGCATGTATCACTGCTGATTGGGGCCGCAATGCCGGCCGTACTGGCATGGGTGCCGTACTGGGGTCCAAGAATCTTAAAGCCATTGCTATTCGGGGAACTAAGGACCTGCCTGTGGCAGACCTGCCCCGGTTGACCCTTGCCAGCGACAAGGCATACAGGAAGTTGTCCGGACACAACCTGTTCGAGTTCTGGCAGCGCCAGGGTTTGATGAGCGTTATCGATTATGCCAACACGGCAGGTATCATACCCGTACATAATTTCAAGGATACACATTTCGAGGAAGCCGACAAGATAAACGGCGATGTTATGGAACTGGAATATAAAATAGGCGATACCGCCTGTTTTGGATGTCCTATGGCATGCGGCAATGTGAACCTGGTCAAGGACGGGAAATATGCGGGCACGGTTATCGAGGGGCCCGAATACGAGACCGCAGCCATGTTTGGTTCCAATGTGGGTATAAGCGATTTTGCAGCCATACTGCGGGCCAATTACCTGTGTGATGAGTACGGTATAGATACTATAACAGCAGGCAGCCTCATCAGTGTAATGATAGAGGCATACGAGAAGGACCTGGTCACGCTGGAAGAACTGGATGGTATGGCCCTGACCTGGGGTGATGACGAGAGTATCATGGAAATGATACGCAAGATAGCCTTCAGAGAAGGTGTTGGAGATACTTTGGCCGAAGGGGCTTATGGTGTTATTAAACGCTGGCCTCAACTGGCACCCATAATAAACCATGTGAAGGGATTGGACCAGTCGGCATACGATGCCAGGGTGGCCATGACCATGGCGCTTGGATACGCTACTTCAGATATAGGAGCTCACCATGCACGGGCCTGGCCTATTGCCAAGGAACTTGAGATGGGTGCCAACTGGAATCTCAATGATAAGGCTGAACTGGTCATATATCACCAGACAGTACGGCCCCTATTCGATATGCTGGGCGTGTGCAGGCTGCCATGGATTGAACTTGGGTTTGATGAGAATACCTATGCAGAGTTCTTTAGTGCGACTATTGGTATTGAATTTACATTGGAAGAACTGCTAAAGTTGAGTAATGACGTGTACAACCTGACCCGTGCCATCAATATCAGGCTGGGACTTGTCAGGGATGATGACAGGCCGCCTGACAGGGTGTTCAACGACCCCATCAAGACTGGCCCCCATGCCGGGAAGGTGTTGAACAGGGATGAGTTCAAAGAGATACTGGACATTTATTACCAGCGCAGGGGCTGGGATATGGACGGTATACCCACTGATGAGACCCTGAAGGCCAGTGGTCTTGAGGATGCCATTGAGTACATGGTGCCTAAGCGAAAAGTTAAGTAAAGTGGAGATATTCAGATGAAAAACCTGACCATAGGATTTATCGGAACAGGAAAGATGGGCGAGGCACTGATACGTGGTATCATTAGTGCGGGCCTGGTGGAACCTGCAAGAGTATATGCCAGCGACATCGATGAACAAAAACTGAATATGCTGACAGAGGAACTGGGTATAATGGTTTCCACTGACAATGGGGTGACAATTAAGGAAGCTGATGTCATCATACTGGCTATCAAACCCCAAATAATTCGCTACGTGTTAAAGGGTATCAAGGAATCGATTATAAAGAAGCACCTGTTTGTGAGTATTGCAGCAGGTGTGAACATTGACAGCCTGGCCGATGAACTGCCTGGCGGGACGCGGGTGATACGGGTCATGCCCAATATCTGTGCTACAGTGGGTGAGGCCGCGTCTGCCATCTGTCCGGGGGATGCTGCAACCGAAGCTGATGTGGAGACTGCCCGCAAGATATTCAATGCAGTGGGCCGGACCGTGGTGGTAGACGAGCACCTGATGGATGCGGTGACAGGGCTTTCCGGGAGCGGACCTGCATTTATTTTCATAATCATTGAGGCACTGGCAGACGGTGGTGTGCACCAGGGACTGGACCGGGTTACGGCACAAACCCTGGCTGCCCAGACTGTGCTTGGTGCGGCTACCATGGTGCTGGAGTCGGGCCAGCATCCTGGCGAGTTGAAGGATATGGTGACCTCGCCGGGCGGGACTACCATCCAGGGGATCGAGGCGCTGGAGACAAGTAAGGTCAGGGCTGGTGTTATGAGTGCGGTGATAGCAGCTTCTGAACGGTCCAGGGAACTGGGTAAGTAGGGGAGATGGATATTATGGGCAGCGATGCAGTCAACTTGATACTGCAACAAAAACCCGCCCGGGTGTTGGTTACAATAAGCAGAGAAGGTGAAACGTACGCTTCTGTGATATCCAGGGAGATAGAGTCTACTTTTGCGCATACTACAAAAATACTTACTAAACTGGAAGATCTGGGTCTGGTAAAATTCGAGCAGGACGGCAACGACAATAGGGTGAAGCGGGTTGCTTTGACATCCAGGGGTGATGCTGCTGCAGCACTGGTGGAAGAGTTGTCGGATGTGCTGGAAGGGAAAAAGATTACAAAGAAAAACGGCACTGTGCGCAGAAAAGAGAATAAAAAAAAGGCTGCCCCAAAAAAACCAGCTGGTGAGTTCGGCCAGAAACTTGAGATGTTAAAGGCTCAGATCGAATTGATATCAAAGGAAGAACTTGGGGGGAAAAAGAGTATTTCACAGGAGGATTATGTACGCATCGGGCGGCGGCTGGGTCCATACAGACGTGAACTGCGAAAGATTATGGAAACCGGCGGGAAGGGGGATATGAAGAAGGCCGGGGCGCTGGATGGGGAGATTGAGACGGTTTTTGTGGAACGGAAGAAGTTGAAGAGCTAAATCCCCCATCTCATAATTTGGTCAACGCGGTCAAAGTCTGAATCAAAACTTGCAATATTTTGTATATTATTCTGGTCCATGACTGCCAAATATAATGCATCCCGTGTCAGCAGACCGTGTTGCATCTTTTCAACCATGGAAAAAAACAATTCAGCTGGTGTATCAAGAACAGAAAGATTTCCCATACTGAATATAATTGTAATAGCTTTGTGAAGTTTATCCGTATATTTTCTTACTACTTCTGGATTGTCTCGAATGACTTTGATTGGATGATTGTTAAAATCATCTGCTATGGACCGTATCAATAAAATATATGCAACTTCTTCTATCACAAAAGCGGTTGTAAATCCTT
>QBUR01000088.1 GCA_013374385.1 Candidatus Methanocomedens sp.
TCCAATCTTTATAAATTAAATCTGCCTTTCTCATCAAGTAGTTCTGAAAAAGATGCCATCCCCTTCAGCAGTCGGCACTAGAGCAATCTTTATGAGCACAGCCGCTGTTCATGAGCCAAATGATATTTGAGAAAATACATACCATCCCCACCGCTGAAGAATTGCTGGACAAGGCGTTCCGACGTGCCAACCGTGCACGTAAAGGCAAGACTGTAAAGAGTGAATCTTCACGCCGCCGGGCAGATGAGTCCATGCTGCTGACCGCTACAAATATCCTATCAGATAACCTGGCCAATGTGGTAAGGCAATTCCCCAGTTTTGACAATATCCCCGAGTTCTACCGTGAACTGGCAGACATACTGGTAGGAGTGGATGCATTAAAGACCAATATTGCTTCAGTGCAATGGGCAGGCGAGAAGATACACGAGATAGGTCGGCTTTCTGTTGGAAAGATGCGGCACAGCAGCGACTCATCAACTATTCGTAAAGCAGCCTATGGCAGGATGTCTTCGATCGTAAATGATGTGGATAAGAACCTCAGGTTGCTGAACGATGCCAGAAATATATTACGCAAACTTCCGGCCGTGGGTATGGAGCCTACCATTGTGATCGCCGGATATCCAAATGTGGGAAAATCAAGTTTCGTTGCTCTGGTATCCAGTGCAACTCCAGAGGTGGCATCATATCCCTTTACAACCAAAGGGCTGGCTGTGGGGCATTTCCGGGTGGGAAATGTCAGGTGCCAGATAGTGGATACGCCTGGTCTGCTGGACAGACCGCTGGGAGAGCGCAATGAGATTGAACTTCAGGCTATTTCTGCCTTGAAACATCTGGGCGATGTGCTGCTGTTCATTGTTGACCCATCGGGTACGTGCGGGTATGAACCAGATGACCAGATGAGATTATTGGAAGAGGTACGCGAGCATATTTTGATGCCTGTATTGGTAGCAGCCAATAAGGTTGACCTGCTGGATGAGGTGCCCGGGAGTAGGTTTGATGCGACAATGTCCACGCTGACAGGTGTTGGGGTTGATGAGGTGATGGAGCGGATGGTTTCGATGATCGATATGGAGAAGTATTATGAGAAATTGGAAGAACTAGTGGAATTGGATTGAAATAATTTGTTTTTGCTAAGACCTCAATCTCATCTCACCTATTTATCTGGCATCAATGCCACCCATATCATCAAGGTCAAACACGATAAACCCCTTCTCCCTAAGTGCATCTTTTCGTTCAATGCTTTTTGCAAATAGACCAAAGTATTCACTCCTGCTGTTGTTGTTCCATTGAACTGATTCTGATTTGTTTATTAAATTGTTAAGGATGGTCAGTGCTTCATTCTCACCGAGACTTTTCCATTTACATTCTATGAAAGCTATCTCGCAAGTATCATCATTCAAAGCCACAATATCTATCTCCATTTCTTTTCTTTCACCTGTTGTCGTGTCACGTAAATGGCCATACCACATACCTATTTTCAAAAAACCAAACGGCAACCTACCCTGTATTGTCTGTTTACTTAAAAAATCCCTGCATACATCTTCAAAAACAAAGGAGACATGATTATTAAAGTCCCTGTCCAGCACTTCCTTAAATCGTGAATAATTTCCCTCTTCAATGTAGGTTTTATATGGGTAAATGAACCTGAACCAAAAATTAACAAAATGGTCTTTTATTTTGTAGACTGTCTTTTTCGACCTGCTGTACTCTGTTACAGGTGTCCTCTTTTCGATAAAACCCAGCCTTTCCAGAGTTGAAAGGTATCTGGGCAGGGCTGTTGATGCCATGCCGATTTTATCCGCTATCTGGGCCTGTTTTGTGCTTCCTGCAGATAATGCCCTGAGTATTGAAAAATAAGTCAAAGGTTCACGAAGCTCTTCCCTGATGAGAAATTCTCCTTCCTCATAAAGCATCCTGCCTTTTTTTGCAACATTTTCAAAGATATTGTCCACTGCTTTTTTTCCAAGGTCAAGCTCCATCAGATAAAAAGGGATACCACCAGTGATAGAATAGTTTCTTATTGCTTCTTCCATATCTGTTTGGGTAGGAAAGAACTCAAGTACATCCTCAAAGTCCATGGGTTCCACTTTCCATTGCCCGCTCCTCCGACCAAAAAGCGGACTCCTGTGTGCGAGAACTTCACGTTCCATCATAGATATGCTCGAACCGCAGAGTACAAGCATCAGTTTTGTTCCTGAAAGATACTCGTCCCAGTATTTTTGGAATATGGAGGTGACTGCTGAATTTGCATTTATGAGGTAGGGAAATTCGTCAATCACAAGCACAAAATGTTCATGACCAATCTTTTTATGCAAGTAACGGAACAGAGAATCCCAATCAGAAAATGGGGATAGTGCCAGAGCCGCATCATCCATGTTCTCAGCAATAAATCCTGAAAGGATACGTATTTGCTCGGTCTCATTACCTTTGGTGCAGAGGAAATATATATGCTTTTTATTTTTGATAAACTTCTGCAGCAGGCATGTTTTTCCGACACGCCGTCTTCCGTACACAACAATCATCTGGCTTTTGTCTGTACTATACGCATCTTCGAGAAAAGCAAGCTCAGCGTTACGGTCCACGAAATAAACATTATGCAACATAACATTATGTTGTAGTGCATAAATAATAAATGTTGCGGATTAAGAACCCCTTTTATTGTATTAAAATTATACAACAAAAGGTGTCTTATCAGGAATATCTCGCAGCCCGTGAATCTGTTAGCACATTAGGTCAGCCAATAATCACGTTTATTTTTATTATGGCACTGGCATTAGGTATTGTATCAATTTATCATATATTGTCCAGTGATATGCGAACATACCAGCTTTCAGCCCAGTTGAGGAAAATAAGTACGGTGCTGCTGGTCATCGGATTTATAATCATAGCATGGTTCCACCTACGCATTTACCAGACAATTGAACTGGTATATCCGCCTGAATTGGCGAATTATATGGCTGCTAATATGGGTGTCAGTGCAACTTCACTGAGATTTGCCGTACCTCTCTGGATAGAAACAGAGAAAATATATTTCTGGACCCTGTGTTTATCCATATTCCTGACCGTTACCAATTTTCGTTACGATTTTTCCAGAACCAAAATGACCGCGCTGTTCTCATCAAGCCTGAACATCATGCTTTCAATCTTTATGGTGTTTAGTTACATGGTAAATCCATTTAAGGAACCTCTACCTGGCCTGCATTCCGAGATAACAGGCTGGTACCAGGCGGCTGGTGCAGGCGACCCCAACATTCTGTATGGAGCCCTGTACCAGTTATATTTCCGCATCATATATTTCTACAATTCAGAGTATATGTGGACTCATCCACCCATGCTTTTTATCGCCTATGCATCCCTGGTTGTCACCTTTGTGGGCTGTGTGTTCATGCTCTTCCGCCGCGAAAAGATATTTGACCGTATCTCATACAACCATGCAAAGGTCGGGTACCTGCTGCTGACCGTGGGCATGCTCATAGGCTACCCCTGGGCTGTAGTGGCATGGGAGGGTAAGGAATGGTGGTGGGACCCGAAGATAAACGGCAGTATCATGATGTGGGTACTGTACAGTGCTTACCTGCACAGCCGGATATACATTAAACGGCGCAACATGTGGCGGGCTACGGCCGTACTGGGCATCATCTGTTTCCTGTCGCTGGTGTTCACCTACCTGCTGACATATATCGCACCCGGTATTCATGCTATATCACAATGAGGAGGGAGTAAAGGATGACGCTGACACTGAAAATGAAACCAAAGACCTATGATTTCTACCTGATGGTCCTCACTTCAGCGGTGCTGGCAATAATCGGGCTGGTGTGCCTGTACGGTATCGGCTATTATACATACACCACCGAGACCATACCCCAGTGGACCCAGACACCCATGTACGGAAATTATATCGACAGCATGAACCAGTATATCTACCCATTCGTTGTGCTGCTACTGGTGGTATTGGGACTGTGCATACCCAAGCGGATAGTCCCCAGACAGTCGCTCCTGGCATCTGGAATCGGCATCCTGATTGTTACTATTTTGATTGCACTGGTGACCGATATTGGCACTAGCCTGGCATTCCTGCTGGCAGTTTCCATAGTGGTACAGACGGTGGTCATGGTTTTGACCATGCTTGGCCGGGGCGGACTGACCTACGAGCGGGAAGGCTATTTTGTGCAAACCGGCTCATCCATGCTGCATCTGGGAACTGTGATATTTGTGCTGGATTTCGTGAGCTTTCGCACAAGTGACCTTCACCTGAGCGTGTTCTGGGTGGCTACCATCTTGATTACTGTGGGTACAGTGCTGTCGTTCTATCCGGACGAGGTGGGACGTGTTGTCAGGTTACTGCAGTCGGGCGGCGGGAATTCCTGAACTGCTGTGTTTATATTTTTTGGGCGATTCGAATACAATGCCAAAATCCAGATATACAGCGAATAGATCAGATGCAGATGCGACTACAAATCCGTGTAAGTCAAACGTTGCGACGGCACACCCAACCGCAGCAGAGCTGCGGGGTATTACAATTAAGATAATTTATAAACATTCCATCATCCTAATCTGTAAAAAAATGGGTTAATCTGATTAGAATCAGATCCAAATCATACTGTATTAGGATAAAAGGATACCCTTAAGAATATCTTCGCCTGGTCATCAAAGACGATGTTCAAAGTTTTATTTTAAATCTGGATTCATACTTCTTTCTTCAAATCTTTCTGAATTCGAATCAAAATCTCGTGTCATTTCAACTAAATCAAATAATGTATCAATAAATATTTCTTCAGAAACAAATTTTTCAAATCTACCACCTTTAATTTCAGGTCTTTTACCTTTTCCTTCTCCTCGTGGAGGACCTTTTCTTCTTTCTTCTCCACCACGACCACTACTTTGCTGAAGATTCGGACGATAAG
>QBUR01000087.1 GCA_013374385.1 Candidatus Methanocomedens sp.
TCATTTTGGAATATCTGCTTCGGTCCCGTTCTGCCTCAATACTACAGGAAAAAAACTGCCATAATGGTGTCCGGTGAAGCGATCCCAAAGGGTGACACTTTTATAAGCAGTCGATTTCAATCATTCAGGATGAGTGGCACGTTTTTTGATGATCAAATATTCGATATCACTATCCCTTCATAGCATCATTTCTCGGCTTACCTGCATTGATAATCGCCCCTCTTCAAACTCCAGCGCCAGCGAATTGATACAATACCGCTCCCCCGTCGGCTGCGGTCCGTCATTGAACATATGCCCCAGGTGCCCGCCACACCCCCCACAAACTACCTCGGTCCTGTGTATCCCCAGACTGTTATCGGGCACCAGTTCGACCTTATCATTCGAGATGGGGGTCCAGAAACTCGGCCACCCGCTGCCAGAATCATACTTCTCATTTGAACTGAACAATTCCTGCCCACAGCCGGCACATACATAGACGCCTTCTTTATCGCACTTGTTGAACTTGCCTGTGAATGGAGGTTCAGTTCCCTTTTCTATCAATATATGGAACTTTTCAGGAGCCAGTTCTTTTTTCCACACTTTCTTTGATTTCGTTATCTTTTGTCCCAATTCTTAAACCCCTGACATAAATTAACAATAATCAGCCAAAAAAGTAGATTACAGCATTACAGTTTCCTTGAAATCCCTGAAGTGTGAATCTCCAGTTAGTACTTTTAATTCCTTACTACGTGCCGAAGCAAGAATAAAGGCATCGGCAAGACCAAAATCAGAATATTTCTTCTTATTCTCAGCATGGACTTTAGCTGCCTCGATAGCAATAGTATCATCTATAGGAATTAAAGCACACCTTTCAATTATGAAATCCGTCCTCACTTTCGCATTCCCGTCGGTCCTGAGAGATTTGGAGTATATTTCTGCGATTACAATAGGGGAAGTATATAATTGCACATTGTCATCAACCAACTCTTTTACAACCTCACCTTGTTTTGTCCCCATGAAATATTCCATCCAGGCAAAAGAATCCAGCAGCATTATAACCTGTCCTCATGTTCCCTGAGATCAGACATATCAGTTTTTTCCATTGTTCCGAACAGGCTTTTCTTTTCTTTAAAAAGCGTATTAATTAGAATCTCATTTATCTTTTCAGATACTTTTTTAGTTCCCGCTTCTTTTTTCAGGGTCTGGTAAACATCTTCCCTCAATTTTATTGTAGTCCGGACATATTCAGTCATTAACATCATCACCTACATACACATATATGATATCATCAACATAATGATTTTGGTTCACTCAATTTAGGACCTGATAACTTTCTTCAATGCTACTTCAAACCGGTCCAGACCGGCATCTGCTTCCTCCTTGGTAATAACCAGAGGCGGGGAAAATCGTATAACAGAGTCTCCACATGAAAGCAGGATGATGCCTTCCTTGTATCCTTCAAGAATTATACGGTCCCTGGTATCGGGGTCTACAGAACCATCCGGTTTTACCAACTCGATCCCTATCATCAGCCCCAGACCACGCACATCTCCAATGGCAGGATATTCAGCTTGCATCTCCCTTAACCGCTTCATGATATGCCCCCCCAGTTCCTTGGCATGGCCTCCCAGGTCCTCCTTCTCCATATACTCCAGTGAGGCCAGCGACGCCGCTGATGCCAGCAGGTTGCCGCCGAAAGTGTTTGAATGGGTACCGGGCGGCCAGTCCATAATATCGCTACTGGATAGCATGGCCCCCAAAGGAAGACCGCCGCCCAGCGCCTTTGCCATGCACACAATATCGGCCCTGACCCCGAAGTTCTCCATGGCCATGAAGGTACCAGTGCGGTAGCAACCCGCCTGCACTTCATCGGCCACCATCAGCAGGTTGTGGTCGTCACAGATGCGGCGCACTTCTTTGTGAAATTCGGGCGGCGGTACGATATATCCCCCCTCTCCCTGTACCGGCTCTACCACAATAGCAGCAGTGTCATCAGGGCTCAGCTCCCGCTTGAATATGACATCTTCGATATATGCAGCACACTGGATACCGCAGTCAGGGTATTCATTGTTGAATGGGCAACGGAAACAGTATGCGTAATGGGAATGTACCGTTCGTATGGCAGGAAAATGTGCCTTATGCTTGACCTTTGAGCAGGTGAGCGAGAGTGACCCAAGCGTCCTGCCATGGAACCCGCCGTAGAATCCAACCAGCCCTTGCTTGTGTGATTTCCACATGGCCAGTTTGATAGCAGCTTCAACAGACTCGGTCCCGCTGTTGCAATAGAACACCTGGTCATATCCCGTCATCTGTTTGAGCCGTTCAGCCAGCCTCACGGGCGGTTCGGCAAAGAAGTCAGGGAACCCACAATGTGATATTTTGGCTAGCTGTGCAATTATAGCCTCTGATACTGCCGGATTAGAATGGCCTACATTCATTACTGCAATGCCTGCCACAAAATCAATGTACTCTCTGCCTTCCACATCGGTGACGGTGACCCCTTCAGCTCTGTCTATCACCAGCGGGTATGGGCGTGCCAGACATGATGACATAACATCACAGTCACGTTCAATAATGTTTTTTGCTAAGGGTCCGGGTGGTTCTATCATATTCTTGCCTCTTTCTAATCTATCTGAGCTTTCTGCAACTTTCCGCTGTAATCGAAATACACAGCTTTTACCTCTGTGAACTCTTTAACAGCATCAGTGCCAGCTTCCCTGAACCCGTTGCCCGTACCCTTCACGCCACCAAAAGGCAGGTGCACCTCAGCACCGATAGTGGATGAATTAATGTAGGTAATCCCTGCTTCGATTTTTTCAATGGCACGGAAGGCACTGGTTATGTCTTTGGTATAGATGGATGAGGACAGACCGTAAACGGTATTATTAGCTACCTCAATTGCTTCCTCAAGTCCGGATACGGTTATCAGAGCTACCACTGGCCCGAATATCTCCTCCTGGGCAATGCGCATATCCTGTTCCACATCCGTGAAGATGGTGGGCTCGAAAAAGTAACCGGGCAGCCCGGGTTTGACTACATTGCCACCTGTGAGCAGCACGGCCCCCTCTTCCTGACCGATGCGGGTATATTTCTCTATTTTGTCCAACTGGGATTGGTTAATAACCGGGCCGACGTCGGTTTCAGGGAGCAGGCCGTCACCCAGTTTAAGTGTCCTGGTCCTGGCCAGCAGTTTGTCAGTGAAAGCGGCCTTCACCTTCTCGTGCACGATGACCCGACTGGCAGCTGTGCATCGCTGGCCTGTTGTACCGAAAGCACCCCAGATAACGCCGTCCACTGCACTGTCTATGTCTGCATCGTCCATGACTATGATAGGATTCTTACCGCCCAGTTCCATGGATACCCTTTTCATTACCTTGCCGCACTCGCTCATTATCCACTTGCCGGTCTCCAGGCTGCCAGTAAAGGATATGGCTCTGATATCAGGATGATGGACGATGGCACTTCCCACGGTACTTCCGGGCCCGAATACCAGGTTGATAACACCAGGTGGCAGTCCGGCTTCCATGAGCACTTCCACCATTTTAATGGTCAACAGCGGGGTGTCACTGGCTGGTTTCATGACGATAGTGTTTCCTGCAACCAGTGCAGGCATCACCTTCCAGGCCGGGATGGCCATTGGGAAGTTCCAGGGTGTGATCATGCCTATGACGCCGATGGGGCGCAGTATGGTCATGCAGAACTTGTTCTTCAACTCAGAGGTGGTAGTCTCGCCGAACATGCGACGGCCTTCACCGGCAGCATACATGGTGATGTCGATAGCTTCCTGAATGTCACCCCTGGCTTCAGATATGACCTTGCCCATTTCCAGGGTGAGCAGTGTTGCCAGTTCTTCTTTGCGCTCTTCAAGGATACGGGCTGCTTTGAACAGTACCTGTGCACGTTTGGGCGGCGGTGTCTCGCTCCAGGTTGTAAAAACGTCCCAGGCGGATTTAACGGCGCGGTCCACGTCGTCACTGGACGCGACCTGCAATGTTGCCAATTTCTCAAGCGTTGCCGGGTTGATATCATCGAAAGTATCATTCGTTGATGAGTCAGTCCACGTTCCATTTATAAGTAATTTGTACTCCAGCATAATGATTCCCCGATATTAACATTGTAAATTAAAGGTAATAAGTGTTTGCTGTTTACAATGATATGATTTAACAGGGAAGTGTTGAAATGTTCCATAAGTTTCGATGCAGGAAGATTATCAATTTATTTCTGGATATCAGCGCAAGCGTTGCAATTCGACACGGAAAGTATAAATTAGTCGAGGGAACATTAAATACACTGGCATTATTATGTATCAACAAACACAAAACAATTTTCAACAAAGGACAGCTGTCCTGATAGATGGCCAGAACATATACTTATCAGCAAAAACAAGGGGTGCGAAGCCGGACTATAGTGCACTTATAGATTCAATGGACTCCAGGTTAATTACCAGGGCTATAATATACAACGTCTCGCCTGAAGGAATTGACCAATCAAAGTTTGTTCATACAATGGAAAAACTGGGTTTTGAAGTAAAGTCCAAAAGGCCTCGCAAACTTCCAGACGGTTCGACCAAAGCAGATTGGGATATGCAAATTGCTATAGATGCCCTGGCACTTGCCGATAAAGTAGATATAATGGTTATCTTAACAGGTGATAGTGACTTTGTACCCTTGGTTAATGCGCTTAAATCAAAAGGGGTAAAGGTCGAGATTATATCATTTATTGAGAATACAGGAAACGAGTTGATTTTAGCTGCTGACAAATATGTGGAAGTAACTGATAGTATGTTAATATATGAATGGAAGGATTCTTCAATTTGAAATATCAATCCCACTTATAGATATGTGGAA
>QBUR01000086.1 GCA_013374385.1 Candidatus Methanocomedens sp.
GTGGTTAAAAAAATAGTTGATACTTTACTTTATTCAGGGTATGAATATTTGCTCACCCAGGAAATAAAGGAGTTCAGGGCACCTGAACATATTGCTATTATCATGGACGGGAACCGCAGATATGCCCGTAAGTTGAATATGAGCACCTGGCAGGGGCATATCAAGGGTGCGAATACCACTGAAAGAGTAATTGATTGGTGCTACGAACTGGGTGTAAAACAATTAACCGTCTATGCTTTCTCTACCGAGAACCTGAACCGTTCAGACGATGAAAAGCAGAAACTGTTTGAGCTTATGGGTATAAAGCTTGAGGAATTGATGGATGATGAGCGTACTCACAAGAGGGGTATGCGGGTCAGGATGCTGGGTAATATTGACTTGTTGCCTGAAGCACTTAAGCAAACCGGGATGCGGGCAGAAAACATCACCAGGAATTATAGTAACCTGTACCTGAACATTGCCATGGCTTACGGGGGCCGGCAGGAAATCGTAGATACTGCACAGACAATCGCCAGGAAGATTTCCAGCGGTGAAATGGCAGTATCAGACATTAACGAAGACGTAATTTCATCTCATCTCTATCCTTCTCCCGGACTGGCAGTGCCTGATGTTGACCTGATAATAAGAACTGGTGGTGATGAGAGGATGTCTAATTTCCTGCCCTGGCAGACCAATGGCAGCGAATGTGCCGCTTATTTCTGTGCACCTTACTGGCCTGAGTTTCGGAAGATTGATTTCCTTCGCTCCATACGTACTTACCAGACAAGAGAACATGAATGGCAAAAAAATACTGTACTGCGCATTGTCAAACTACTGGAAAACACCGGATATATTGATGTAGGTCAGGTAGTCCGCATGAGCCAGAGAGCAGGGAATATCACTGACCGGGAAGTGCGAGCGATATTGAAAGAGCTGGCCAGCAGCAGGGAACTGAAAAGTCTTTATCTGGTGTGGTAATACATTTTTGGGATTTTAACAACCTTTAATAATCAGTATCTGCATCCTTCTGGACATGGATATTGAAGGTTACGCTAAACGTGCATTGTTATCGGGTGAGAATGAGGGGCAGATAGAGGAAAGGCTTGCCCTGCGCATACGTGAGATTAAAGGCGAGAATGTCACTGAACAGCATTCTAAAGAATTGGCTCATGCAGTTATAGTGGAAGCCAATGCCACCCTGGAACTGAAAGGAGATATTCTTGAACCAGTTACTTCAGGCATTACCATGGGGCAGTTCGGAGTGGGTAGCCGGGGATTGGGTGATTTCTATACACACGAGCAGATAGCCCGGGTAATCGGCAAGACATCGGCGGAAGTGGATAGCACGCACCTGGACGATTCGGGTGTGGTCAAGAGCGGCAGCGGTGAGTATCTGGTTTTGACGGTGGACGGCATCCATAGCAGGCTCAGTGATTACCCTTTCCTGGCAGGTTTCCATGTGGCAAGGGCGGCGCTTCGTGATATCTATGCAATGGGGGCCAGGCCATTGGCCATGCTGTCCGACATCCATGTTGCCGATGACGGGGACGTGGCCAAGATATTCGACCACATTGCAGGCATCACCACAGTTGCCGAACTGACTGGAGTACCCCTTATAACGGGCAGTACCCTGCGTATTGGTGGGGATATGGTCATTGGTGAGCGCATGACTGGCTGTGTGGGCGCGGTTGGTATCACCCAGACCGTCTCTGCCAGGATACTGGCCGAACCAGATGATGTTATAATTATGACCGAAGGAGCAGGTGGAGGCACAATCTCCACCACGGCTCTCTATTATGGTAAACATGACATAGTCGATGAGACCATCAATATCAAATTCATAGACGCTTGTGAAGCTATTATGGGTGCAGGACTGCTGGAGCAAATACATGCGATGACCGATGTGACAAACGGTGGTGTGCGTGGCGATGCCAAAGAGATATCAAGGACCGCAGGTGTAGAACTGGTATTCCAGGAAGAACGCATCCGTCCGCTCGTGAACCCTTTGGTTTTGTCAATGCTGGAAGAATTTGAGATTGACTACCTTGGCGTATCCCTCGACGCATTATTGATTATTGCGCCTGCCAATGCCGCTGAAGATATCCTGTCCGTACTCGGTTCAAAAGGTATTGCAGCAGATGTGATTGGTCATGTTGGGCATGGCAGTGGTGCTAAACTTGAGATTGACGGCAAGACCATTGACTTTTCTCCAAGGTTCAGGGAATCTGCATATACTCCCATAAAAAAACTGGTGGGTGAAGCTGAACCATTGGACTTCAAGGCAATGTGTGACAGGATTGATGAAGCAGCCCGGATAGCTATTGATAAGAAACAGCGGATTGTAAAGCGTTTAAAGTAATTTCAGGTCGTACTGTGAAAGATTATTAATAGTGGTTCGTATAAACCACATACTGGTGAAAAACTTTATGAGATGTAAAACGATTGGTGCTTTTATTTTTGCACTTTTATTACTCACACCGTTGGCTGTATCTGCAGATACAGCACCCAGGGCTGACTGGGCCATAGATCTGGGCGGTAATCGGGAAGAGATTTTTTATGACGTGATACAGACCTCAGATGGTGGGTATGCTGCCGCCGGTATGACTAAAGGTATGAGTTCCAGTGATGACGTATATGTAGTAAAGTTCAGTGCATCCGGGGATGTGGAATGGGAGCAGAACTACGGAGGTGCGAAAGTAGACTATGCCAAGTCCATTCGACAGACCTCAGATGGCGGGTATATTGTTGGGGGAGGTACACGTTCTTTCAATGTAGGAGTAGTGGACTATTATATAATTAAACTGGATTCTTCTGGAAATATTCAATGGTATAAATTATATGGTAGCAGTCAGACCGATATATGTGAGGCCATTATCCAGACCTCTGATGGCGGTTATATGGCGGCTGGACAATCATGGTTGAACATACTTGACGGCAATGCATATATTATTAAACTCGATTCCAGTGGTGATAAGGTGTGGGACAAGAGCATTGGTGGAGGACTGGAGGACGGCACTTATGACATCCAGCAAACGTCAGATAATGGATACATTTTTGCTGGATATACCCGGTCCAACGGGGATGGCAGTTATGATATGTATGTTGTTAAAACTGATTCCAGTGGCAATATAAAATGGACATCTGATTTTGGCGGCAACAATGATGACCAGGCATATTCATTAGTCCAGCACAGGGACGGGTATGTTGTAGCCGGGCATTCCAAATCAAACAGTGTATTATCTAATTCTGATGTATATGTGGTCAAGCTTGACCTGGACGGTAAAAAGGTCTGGGAGAAGTTCTATGGAGCAAGTGACACTATAGAGGAAGCCCATTCTATCCAGAAGACCAATGACGGCGGCTACATCGTTGTCGGTAGGACCAACCAGTACACATATGGAGCCAATGATGTGTATCTTTTGAAGCTGGACAGTGATGGAAACGAGCAGTGGAGCCAGGTCTTTGGCGGAGAGAATGACGATTACGGTTATTCAATTGCCCAGAATTCAGATGGTGGCTATATACTGGCAGGACAGACCAAGTCTTACGGAACTGGTGGAAATGCCTATATTATCAAGACCGAGGTACCGGCAAGCACCCAGACTACAGCAAATGGCGCCCAGCGTGATATTCCTGATTACGGGACACCTGCCGTTGGTATATTGTTTAGTTTAATGGTACTGTTAACAGCAGGATTGGTCATCAGAAGACGGTCTTAACCAGACCTCTTCTTTTGACCTCATTTCTCTTTTTTCAATTTATTTTTTCATCTTTTTTATCATTTATTCTCATTCTGGTAAATGCCGCTATAGCCTTCGCTTACATCACTGCTGAGTTTGAAAAATATAAGCTGTACCACCCTGGCATTACGCTTAAGCCGAAAACCATCGGGGTTGTGCACCACAAGCAAGCTCTCGCTGCGCCCGCTATATCCTGCATCCCACACAGCGGTTTCCAGGGCTACACCGCATCGTAGCAGACTGGAACGTGCCCTGGCAATGGCAGCCAGTCCTTCGGGGATGTTTACAACTTCGTTATAGATGACCTTGTAAATGCCCGGTCCGAGGTGAAGCCACCCTTTTGCATCAAATTCAAGAATGGTGGTACCGGGCAGGATACGTTCACTGTTATCAAAAGCAACAGACCCCGGGCCTTGCAAACTGTGGACACTTTGCAGGGTCAGCTCAAGACCGTTGGGCTGGGTCTGTACGCCAGTGTCTATCATTTGTTCCACCAGTGGTGGCTGGGTGTTCATTGCTGCCGTTAGTTCCTGTTTTGAGAGCATTGTCATGGGTAAACCTCTGTTATTAGTGATGGTCTTACTGCACTTATTAATATTGGAATGTCGTCTTTATGGGCACTGTTAATTTAATCCCAGAATAGCAGAAACAACCATGCAGGGATTAATAGAATCTCAATATTATCAATTTCACGTTTTTCAAGTACATCCCTGGTTACAATAATCCCTCTGTCCACATTGAATTTCCTGCAGAATTTTAGCATAGGTTTGATGTCCTGCTTTATTATCCTTGATTGGTATTTGACTTCAATTGGTAATTTATCTTTGGTGATAACATCTACCTCATCTTTCTGGGGCGACCTCCAGAATGCAGAATTTTCAATATTGTTTGCGATTACACCTTCTACAAGGTGCCCTGCAATTTCTGTATTTATCACCTCAAATGGATAATCAAGTAATGCCATGACCATGGAACTGTGGGCAAAATACTGCTTCTTGCTGCCCCTTACCTGTTTGGCGACGCTGGTAGTAAAGTTATAAGATATCTTTATTAGGAACGATTTTTCAAGCAGATTTATGTAAC
>QBUR01000085.1 GCA_013374385.1 Candidatus Methanocomedens sp.
ACTAACCTCCCAAAATAGATCCAATAACTACAATCAATAAACATCACAAAAATCGGAGCTTACAAACATGAAACTCAGAAGCGATGAAGTCACAAAAGGATTCGAACGAGCCCCCCACCGCTCCCTGCTAAAAGCCATGGGAGTGATCGACAACGAAATGGACCGCCCGTTCATAGGTGTAGTCAATTCCTGGAGCGAATTAATACCAGGCCACATACACCTCGACAAACTTGGAGAATCAGTAAAAGCAGGAATCAGGCTGGCCGGAGGCGTACCATTTGAATTCTCAACCATAGGTATCTGCGATGGAATAGCCATGGGACATGAGGGGATGAAATACTCACTACCCAGCAGGGAACTCATAGCAGACACCATCGAACTGATGGTACAGGCACACAGGTTCGACGGCATGGTAATGATACCCACCTGCGACAAGATTGTCCCGGGTCACCTGATGGCTGCTGGTCGGCTTGACATACCGACAGCTGTTGTTACCGGAGGTCCTATGCTGCCCGGGTTCGCGGATGATGAAGAGCGAGACTTGATATCAGTTTTTGAAGGTGTGGGAGAGCGGCAGAACAACAACATCACTGATGAAAAACTCAAGATGCTGGAAGATTATTCATGTTGCGGAGCAGGTTCATGTGCCGGTTTGTTTACCGCAAACACCATGGCCTGCGTCACCGAGGCACTGGGTATGAGCTTGCCCGGCTGCGGCACCGCCCATGCTGTGGATGCAAGGAAGTTCAGGCTGGCTAAGGAGACCGGTATGAAGATAATGGAACTGGTGGAGAAAAACATAACGGCGCGCCAGATAGTGACGAAACAGGCTTTTGATAATACCATCAAGGTTGATATGGCAATCGGAGGTAGTACCAACACTGTCCTGCACTTACCTGCCATAGCCAGGGAGTTCGGCCTGGAACTGCCGCTTGAGCGGTTCGATGAGATGAGCCGGACCACACCCCACCTTACCAACCTGAGACCTGGAGGTAACCATTTCCTGCTTGACCTGGAACGGGCCGGCGGCATCCCTGCTGTCATGCAGCGCCTGGGTGATATGCTCGACCTTGATGCCATGACCATAACAGGCCAGACATGGGGCCAGAACCTGAGCAATTTCGTAGTAGTGAATCCAAAAACCAATGCTAAAATCATCAAGACCCTGGACGACCCTGCACATCCGGAAGGCGGAATAGCAATATTAAAAGGCAGTCTGTCCCCTGAAGGGTCGGTCATCAAACAGTCTGCCGTCCATCCTGATATGATGGTTCATTCCGGCCCGGCACGGGTGTTCGATAGTGAAGAAGAGTCCATGCATGCTATAATGGATGGCAAGATAAAATCTGGCGACGTGGTTGTCATACGTTATGAAGGGCCGAAGGGAGGGCCTGGTATGAGGGAGATGCTCTCACCCACATCAGCAATAGCCGGGATGGGATTGATCGAATCAGTCGCCCTCATAACAGACGGCAGGTTCTCAGGTGGCACAAGGGGGCCCTGTATCGGGCACGTGACACCAGAAGCTGCTCAAGGCGGGCCAATTGCACTGGTGCAGGAAGGCGATACTATACAGATAGATATCCCAAACAGGTTATTGAACATAGATGTACCGCCCGCTGTGCTTGAAGAACGAAGATCCAGGTGGACTAAACCGGAAACCAAAGTAAAGAAAGGTTACCTTGTAAGATACCAGAAGTCGGTTGGTACGGCCTCAAGGGGAAGTGTCCTGGAATAACGACAATACCCCGGATATATTTATTCCAAGTTAGCATAATGGTCGGGTATTGACATGATTAATAATTTTCTGGTATGTCTGACAGTCATGGTTCAGGTGCTTTCAAGCGGAGGTAGGTTTGTCCTGATCAACGATACCCACATACCTGTAGATTTCAACTACATATACAGGCAAGACCATTATTTTAGAAACAACCGGCCGATTCATCTTGCGGGACACATAAGCAGCCAAGGGCACATTTCATGATGCAAAAGGATGAAAAGATAACCGTCGTCTTGATGGTCATGGCCCTGCTTGTGATAATTATCGCTTATTTTGGTTTCATTGCAGGCGGTTCAGCCCCATCTGAATATTCTGACCACTCAAAAGTGGGTGATAGGGTTATACTACATGGTCAGGTAATAGACAAAAGTGGGACTTTAACGGGAGACCATCTTATTTTGACTATAGATAGCAAGAAAGGTATTGTTAAGGTGTTCATTAACAGGAACAATGGTGCATCAACAGTCAATAAAGCCGTTAATGTGGCGGATACAGTGGAAATCACGGGTATCCTGGATGAATACGAAGGCGAAAAAGAGATTGTGGTGGAACGGCCTGGTTATGTCAGGGTATTACAATAGCCTGGTCCCCGATATCAAAAATGCGAAATATCTATCCAACTATTATTACAGATGACACAATACCAAAATTCAGTTATACAGAGAATAGTTCAGTTGCCGATGCGACTACAAATCCGTGTAAATCAGTGAAATCTGTGTCTTTTTATATTTACAGACACAGATTAACACAGATTTTACCTAAAGTCGTTATCTAAAAAATAACTGGAAAATGGGAAAGTGTATTGATAGTTATTAGAAAAATTAATTTCCAGGGTAGGAATCCATGTGGAGCAAAATACTGAACAATTTTAAAAAACATCCTGCACAGGAGAAGGTCATCAAACTCCTGCTGGAGCGCGGTTTCCAGGTCAATGACCAGGCTCGGGTAGTATCGGGCAGCATCGAGATACCCCATACCCAGGTAGCCAGGGAGATCGATGTAGACCGGCGTGTAGTTGACTCCACTTGCGAAGTGATACTGGGCGACAAAACCCTTACCAGCATTTTCAGGAATATTCACACTATACCTTTCCTGAAAGATGTGGCACCCGAATTGGGTCTGGGGGTTCTGGTCATAACACCCGGGGATGCATCCAGGACAGGTATATTGGGAAGTGTGGCCAACGCAGTGGCACACCGGGGTTTAAGCATCAGGCAGGCAGTGACTGACGACCCCTATTTGACAGAACATCCACATCTCACCATAATCACCGATGATAAGATACCTGGTGACCTGGTCGAAGAACTGATGAAAGTACCGGGAGTAAAAAGCGTAACTGTATTTTAAAAAAAATAGCTATTTAGCTGCCTTTTTTTCAGTAGCAGTCTTCTCTGTAGTTTTCTTTTTTGTTGCAGTTTTGCTTGTCCCTGCTGTCTTTTTTGTAGCGTACTTCTTTCCCTTTGTATTACCAACGGCGGCCTTTTTCGTTTTAGCGATAGTCTTTGTTCCTGTTGTATTTTTACCCGTGGTATTCTTTTCAGGAACAGTCTTCGTGGCAGCGATTTTCTTATCAGGCTCTGCCCCTGTATCTGCTATTTTCGTATCAGTCGCAGTCTTCTTTTTAGTGGTGGTTTTCCTGGTTTTAGTCTTACCTGCAGCAGCCTTTGTTCCGGGATTGCTCACTATAGTGGTTATAGGTTTTACAGTAGTCACCTTTTCAGCAACTGAAAGCCGGATGGCGGTAGTCATTCTCTTTGTCGGGATTTCAAATGTATCCACTATTGCTTTCTTTTTTGCGGCTGTCTCTGGTATCATATCAAGTATACCACTCATTTTCGGTTCTTTCTCGATTTCAAACCTGGTAATTGTCACACCACCGGGGGCCCGCATTGGTCCGTCCACCTTTGCTTCTTCGTGTACAGTGACCTCACCGCTGTTTATCTCACCGAGGATGTGAGTGCCTTTTCCCACGCGCACATTTCCCCTGGTAACCAGGTTTCCATGAATGGTATTCCCCTCTCCGATAACGATATCATCCATGGTTTTAATGCTGCCAAAAAGCGTATTATTGTCCCCCATAACCAGTGAACTCGCCCTGATATTCCCCATCAACCGGCATCCACTACCGATATTTGCCTTATCCGGCACTCTGATGGTTTCCATATCTATCTTTGAACCGCTGGGAATTATCAGCAGTTTATCCTTATAAATATCGTCATCGTCGTCATTGAAAAGTTCACTCAGGGCTTTTTCAACTTCCTCGCCCTTGCCCAATCTCAGCATTTCTGTAAGATAAAGATAAATGTAAATAATTACAGGAATGGGATTCCTGACCACTATCCAGCCTTTTGCTTCAAAACCCCCACCTATCTTCACATCCTTGCCGATATCCAGGTCTCCGCCCACAACCAGTTTCCCGTCAATGTTAACAAATTCGCCGATAAAGGCCTGGTTCTTGGTCCTTACGTCACCACCAACATTGGACCACATATCTATGCGTATCTCTTCTGACCCAAGCACATTACCGTTGATTCTAACCCTCTCTCCTGCAATAATCGAATCCGCAATAATACCAAAACCTATGTCGGAATAGTTGCCTATTATGGCTCCGCCATCCACCACAATAGAATGCTCTTCCATTTTGGTGTTATCAGGTATTGTGAACGTTTTCAACAGGTCTTCCATCACGTTTTGCTCCGAAATAATTTGAGTTATTTAGTATCCAGAAAATATAAAGTGTTTTGCTTTTCATTTTCTCGAACATTTTATCTATATCCCTATCCAATCTATAATTTGATTATTATGTGTGAATTACATGCCATGCTGGTTGACGGGACAGATAAGAAATTGTTGATGGAGGATGTTGTACGGTTAATTGTCAACGATGAGGACATAACAATAACCGGGATGTTGGGTGATACCATGCAGGTTAAAGGGAAAATACTGCGTGTGGATATCAGTAAACAGGAAGCTCTGATACAGA
>QBUR01000084.1 GCA_013374385.1 Candidatus Methanocomedens sp.
TAATCAGAAAATAATAAAAAGTCTCCTAAAACCACTGAGACTTTTAAGATTTCAAGCAAAACTGACAATGTCTCAAAAAATTATAGGGGATGAATGATTTGAATAGCTATAGTTACCTTTCATGGAACTATATTGAAACTATTATCAGAAATTGATTTGAGTTTATCAAAACCGTTAACAAATACGCTTTCTCTTTTGATTGTCTGCTTACTGGAAGACAGCAAAGCACATATTTCAATATTGTGCAAATGAAAAATGCGGACAGCTGGAATCAGGTTATTGACATCGATATTTACTTTAATCACACGTCGAACCGGTTGCAGAATTCACAATGCGACAAACTGAATGAAACAACACGTCCACACCCGACCTGCTCTCAGCAGTTATCCTTATCTTAGGCTCGGTACCGGATGGCCTCACCAGCACCCACCCACCATCCACTTCCACCCTAATACCGTCAATATCGCTGACTTCACCCAGTGACGATAATTCTGCGTAAACCGCTGCCATCACCTCTGCCTTTCTCTCATTGGAACAGACAGTTCCGGTCCGTATGGTCTGGTAAATGGGCAATTCATCCACCATTTCCGATAAGTTCCCGCTGCCCACGATCTCAATCAACCTGGCTGCCGCATAGATACCATCAGGACAAAATGACAGCCTTGGGAATATCCAACTTCCTGACGGCTCACCGCCAAATTTAGCCCCTTCTTTTTTCATTGCCTCTGCCACATAAACATCACCCACCCTGCTCCGTATGACCCTTGCACCAGGGAGGGCATCGTCCACCACCATTGAAGTGTCCACTGGTACAACAATACTATCAGCATCCTCATGGGCAGCAAATATGGCAAGCAACTGGTCCCCGCCCACGAACCTACCCTTATCATCCACCGCCATCATCCTATCCGCATCACCGTCATGAGCTATACCCATGTCAGCACCCCAGTCCTGCACAGTTTTCATGAGCAGTCCCAGGTTCGCTTCCTTGGGTTCAGGGTCCCGGGCAGGAAAATGTCCATCTAACTGCGAATTCAATGCAAGCACCTTGCACCCCATCATCCTCAGCAGCAGGGGGGAAATCACTGAACCTGCACCACTGCCACAATCTATCACTACCTTAGGTGAGTTCTCAAGCGGACCTACCGTATCGATTATCACCCTGATATGGTCCTCAACACCCATCTCATAATCGCTGGTAAGGCCAATACGGTCCCAATCAGCCCGCGAATATCCAGCTACCTCCACTGCCTGCTCAATCTCATGCTGCTGACGGCTGTCAAAGGCCATGCCGTCAGGGTTCCAGAGCTTGATGCCGATATCCCTTGCTGGATTGTGGGATGCCGTAATCATCACACCCACATCAAAATTACGTGCTGTATATGCCAGGGTGGGTGTTGGTACCACACCCAGCCGAGTCACATCAACACCGGCTGACATCAAGCCAGCCGATACAGCCTCTTCGATCATTATTCCTGCCACCCTGGGGTCACGGGCAATAACTGCTCTTGACCTTCTCTTCCCTGCGACTTTACCAACATTCAATGCCAGTTGTGGCGTAACATCAACATTTGTCAACCCCCTGATACCTGATGAGCCAAACAATTTCATTCCATCACCTTATTCCACGGTCACGCTCTTAGCAAGATTCCGGGGTTTGTCAATGGAACAGTCCCGTTCCAATGCAGTATAATAGGCCAACAGCTGGACAACCACGGTAGTAAGCAGGGGCGTTAATATAAAATCAGTCTTCGGCACAGTTAAAACCACGTCCACATACTTGGCAATCTCTTCATCATCCGAATCGGCAATAGCGATCACTGACGCATCCCGTGATTTTACTTCCTTGATATTGCTGAGTATCTTGTCATAAGTGTGACCCTGTGGTGCAATAGCAATAACCGGCACATCTTCAGATATAAGGGCAAGGGGACCGTGTTTCAATTCTCCTGCAGCATACCCTTCGGCATGTATGTAGGAAATCTCTTTTAATTTCAACGCCCCTTCAAGTGCGATAGGATAATTGATATTGCGGCCGATAAAGAAATAATCCTTTGATTCAGCGAACTGGATTGCACATTTTTGTATATTCTCCTTGTCCTCAAGAATGCGACTTATATATCCAGGAATTTTACGCAGTTCTGATAAAAGCTTACCTACCCTATTAGCATCCATCATCGAACGTGCCCTTGCAAAATGGATAACAAGAAGATAAAGCACTACAAGCTGTGAAATGAATGATTTGGTGGCGGCAACCCCTATCTCAGGTCCAGCCCTGGTATAAATTATATTTGATGCTTCTCTTGATATTGTACTACCTACCACATTGGTAATAGCCAGGGTAGTACAACCGTATGAGGTAGCTTCACGTACTGCTGCCAGGGTATCTGCAGTTTCACCTGATTGTGTTATGGCTATAACCAGGGTGGAAGGTGTCAAAACGGGATTGGAATACCTGAACTCTGAACCATTATCCGCATCTGTATGAATACCTGTCAGACTTTCAAATAAGTACTTACCCAATAAACCAGCATTGAATGACGTCCCGCAGGCAATTATCTCAATTCTCTGAATATTTTGAATTTGTTCTTTATCCATATCCAGTTCATCAAAAATTACATCCCCTTCGAGTTCTTGTAGCCTGCCTGCCAGTGTTTCGTGAATGGAATTAGTCTGTTCATGTATCTCCTTAAGCATGAAATGAGGATATCCGGCTTTCTCAGCCGCTTCCAGGTTCCACGGGATGATGTGTTCTTCTTTGGTCCTGGGATTTCCCTCAAGGTCAAACACCTGGACAGAATCTCGTTTGACCCTGACCATCTCCAGGTTTTCCATGTAGATGACCCGTTTGGTATATTTTAAGATAGCGGGAATATCTGATGCAATAAAATTCTCATGCTCACCCAGACCTAAAATAAGGGGGCTGTCTTTCCTGGCTGCTACCAGTTCATTGGGGTGTTCTTCGCATAATACTGCCAGGGCATAGGAACCTCGAACTTCTCCGAGTGCTGACCTTATTGCAACTGCAAGGTCGCCTGGGTTTTTTAAATAATATTTGTTAATCAGGTGGGCTAACACTTCAGTATCAGTATCTGAAACAAACACAAAACCTTCTGATTCAAGTGATTCTTTTAATTCAAGGTAATTTTCAATAATGCCGTTGTGCACCACACTGATGCTGCCCGACACATGAGGGTGTGCATTAATTGTATTCGGTTTTCCGTGGGTGGCCCATCTGGTATGGCCAATACCTATGCGGGCAGGTAATTCAGGCAATATTGATTCAAGTTGGGATATTTCCCCTTCGGTCTTGAATACACAGGATTTACCTTCACCATCAAGTAATGCCAAACCTGCCGAATCATATCCTCTGTACTCAAGTTTTTTGAGGGATTCTATAAGGACACTGACAGCATCCCGTTCTCCGATATAACCCACTATGCCGCACATTGTTTTTCAGTTCATCCCCATGTTATTCAATTTATATCATTATGGAATCCCTGGGCAGGTCCTTTGAGATAATTACTCCTGATGCGACATTGCATCCAGTGGCAACCATCTTCCCAGGTTCGGTAAGTACTCTATGCTGGATAACGTTCCCATCGCCAATCACTGTTCCCAGTTTCTCTGCATTATGAAGAACACCATTTATTTCAAGCAACAGATTCTCACCTGTTTGTGTGATGAAATGGGAACCAATACTATTGTGTGAACCAATGATAGAGTTGGATATATATGAAAAAGCACCAATTCTGGCATCGTACATAATAATACTATTCTTGATTTGGACCGATGATTCCACAGTTGAATTATTACCAATTGTGGTGGAAGGAAGTATTACTGCATTTGGCCCTATATCACAGTTCTTTCCAATCACTACCGGCCCTACAATATATGAACCTGAACGTATGATAGTATTTGCACCTATAATGACATTGCCCTTTACCACTGCACCTTCTTCAATGGTTCCATCCATTAACGATTTTTTGCACCGCTCCAGTAGAGAAGCATTGGCACGTAGCAGGTCCCATGAATGCACCGCATCGATCCATGTGGATTTTGAATGAACAACACTTATGGTCTTACCTGCATCTATCATAGCCTGTATGGTATCGGTTATTGCATATTCCCCGTATTTAGACACAGATGTTGCCTCAATGTATTCGAATATATCAGGTTTGAAGATGTATATGCCAGTGTTCACATTATGGCTCAGGTCTTCAATGGGCTTTTCAACAATCTTCAAAACCCGATTTTTTTCTGATACCACCACGCCATAGCCCCTGGTTTTATCTCGTGTTACGGTCAATACAGTTGCATCACCTGAATGACCTTCAAGGATATCGGAAATAGTACCTGATTTTACAATATTATCGCCATTTAGCACAATGAACTCATCGTCTATATGAGGAGCTACCTTTTTGATAGCATGAGCGGTACCAAGTTGCCCTTTTTGTTCGACATAAGTAATGTTTACTCCCAGTCCCACTCCGTCCTGGAAATAATCCATGATACGCTCTTTTTTGTATCCTACAACTATTATAATATCGATAATTCCACAGTTGGCGAGTGCATTGATTACATGTTCCAATATCGGTTTATTTGCAGCAAAAAGCATTACTTTGGAACGAGTAAGTGTTAGTGGCTTACATCTTTGCCCTTCTCCTGCTGCAAGAATTACTGCTTTCATACTAATTCATACCTTATTATAGATTTGAACAATATAAATCATTGGATA
>QBUR01000182.1 GCA_013374385.1 Candidatus Methanocomedens sp.
AAATTCGAGGATTTTCGCCATCGGTGTCCGGTCTCAAGGATGGCTGAATAGTTACGAACAATATTTTATTAATTGCGGATGTGATAGAGATATTGATACATATCCGGATATGACTTTTTAACAATTAATATAATTACAGGCCTGCTACCGGTGAATAAATATGGTCAATATACTGGAAAATTACTTCAAGTTAAAAGAGCATGGAACAAATATTAAGACTGAAATAATAGCTGGGTTTGCTACTTTCATGACCATGGCGTATATCATCGTGGTCAATCCTGCTATTCTTGAGGCTGCAGGCATTCCGTTTGGTCCTTCCATGGTCGCAACAATAATCTCGGCTATTTTCGGAACATTGATCATGGGAATATATGCAAATAGACCTTTTGCAATAGCGCCGTATATGGGTGAGAATGCTTTTGTGGCATACACTGTTGTAGGTGTGCTTGGTTATTCATGGCAAACTGCCCTGGGCGCAGTGTTTATCAGTGGCGTACTTTTTACAGTATTGACAATTACAGGCGCCAGGGGATTGATGGTAAAGGCGATTCCTAACAACCTGAAATACAGTTTTGCGGTAGGGATCGGACTATTCATTACATTCATTGGTCTTGTCAATGCCGGAATTGTAATACTTGGGGTGGAAGGAGCACCTGTGCATGTCGGTGTCCTGAATGCACCCGGGGTTGTACTGGCTATATTCGGTTTCATTTTAATGGGAGCGCTTCTTATAAAGCGCATAAAAGGAGCTATACTGATAGGTATTATTGTAACCGCAGTACTCGCTTTTGCAACAGGTTTTGCAAATACCCCTGCTAAACTTGTGAGTATGCCCCCGGACATTGCCCCTATTTTCCTTCAGCTGGATATAGCCGGTGCTTTGAGCTGGGGCTTTTTTTCGGTGATCCTTACGATGTTCACAATGGATCTGCTGGATACTATGGGCACTCTTGTAGGTGCATCTGCGAGGGCTGGTTTCCTGGATAAGGATGGTAACCTCCCGGAGATTGAAAAACCGATGCTTGCAGATTCCCTGGCAACGATGTTCGGGGCAGTTGTTGGTACCACAACTACAGGTACTTTCATTGAGTCAGCAACAGGTATTGAAGAAGGAGGAAGAACAGGATTAACCGCAGTGGTTGTGGCAGCTCTTTTTGCGCTTGGTCTCTTTTTATCCCCCCTATTCTCTGCAATTCCACCGGTAGCTACCGCACCTGCCCTGATCATAGTGGGACTGCTGATGATAAGTCCGATAAAAAATATCGATTTCGAGGATTATACAGAGGTAATCCCCGCTTTTGCGGTCATAGTTCTTATGAGCTTTACGTATAATATCGGAGTGGGCCTGTGCGGCGGTTTTGTACTGTTCCCGCTTGTAAAGGCCATTGACGGAAAATATAAAGAAATCCAGCCTGCTGCGTGGGTATTATTTGTCTTGTGCCTGTTGTTTTTCATCTTCTATCCATATTGATTACGAAATGCCTGGAGTTAGGATGAAAAATATCGGCTACGATATTGTCAGAGACTTTTTTTACAGTAGTGACTGTCGGAAAAGAGGTTAAATCAAAACTGTTTAATTAATACCCGCAAGTAAAACGCTATGCTGCGCTGTGTGTAATTTATTTAATAAATTAAAACGCCTCTGAATATGGACTTTTCCGACAGTCTCTAGTATATAATTTCTGGGATTATGTAATCCGAGTAAATCCGACCGCAGGGAGGATTTTCTCGGTTGAAATGCTGCGAAAATGCCCATATCGTTCGCGTTAGTGGTGTGGGAATACACCGTCTTTGCGGCGTTAGTATTGGTTTTAGCTTCAGTTTCAGATTGAATTATCTCATTACGCAGATATACAAATACAAAAAGAACAATCGGGAGCCATCAAGCTCCCGATTAAATATTAATGACTTGATGCCGCATATCGCTCAGCAATAAGCGCCCGGGTCAACCTGAACTGCACCCTGTGTTTATCCCAGTCATACTTGTTTCCCAGAAACTTGATCATTCGCTTCTTGGAAGCACCTTTTAACTCGTTCGCTTCCATCAACTCATTCACAAAAGCCTTCTCCTGTTCCTTATCAAGCTCAACCATTTACACCGCCTCCGCCTTGACCTCAGTAGTATTTCCTGTAACCACAGGCAACTTCTTCATAGTAAGGATCAGCCCGTCAGGGATATCCCTTACCGTGTATCTCATGTTCACAGAACCTGCATCCGATGTAAGCGATATCATTCCGCCCTTTTGCAGACCCAGTTTATCCACCATGTTCATGTTAACGATCACAAAGTCATTGTCATCGGTCTGGTTACACCACATGAAAGGATTGTACACAGATATCAGGTTGCCACTGTTTTCAGCTGGAGCCGCCGTTTCCATGACCTTACACTCAAGTTCACTGTATTTGGGAGCAGTAAACTTCCGGACAACAGATTCCATCATCTTACTGTGCATTGCCTGGAAATCAAATGCCTCTCCGCCAAGGTTCTGGCTTAAAGTTGACATTGCATCAATACCGACAGTACTCTCACCGGAATTGTTCAGAACCTGACCTTCCACATTCATGAAACTACCTGCCTTTGCATACAGGGGTTCGGTCGCGATCACAATAGTTGCCATCTCATTCACCGGACCATCAATAGATGTGATTACAACAAGATCATCCAGTTTCTCCAGCGTTTCCGCTGCATCTGCGGTATTTGGCATGAGTTCCAGCAAATCGCTGTTTAAAGTAACAAGCGTTTTAATACTGCCATCATTGATACCATCCATAATATCATGTAATCCAATTTGTCCGGCACTTTTACCCAACAAATGAACACCTGTAGAATTCACAAATGGTTTCATGAACATTATCTTGGAACCGGTCACCAGTGCCAGGTTCAGAAGATTCTTAACCTGCTCTGCATCGGAATGTGGATTCACATCCGTAATGATAATGGAATTGCTGTCCAATCCAAGTTCTGTCTTGTAATCAGCAGGATTGATTGACACATTCTCATCTGCCAGGTTCAGGTCACAACACGTCAGGGACACAATAGTTGCACCATTCTTCTTGGCTGCCAGCAGTCGCCTGACCAGTAACGGATACTGGACATACGGATCAATGAACAGCGCGATCCGCCCGGCATTCTCGATATCATCCAGTGGAATGCCCTGGCTTATTGATGGATGGCATTCAGAAGGGATCTCCTCATAAGCACCGATTCCCGTGTTCACCACAGTACCCAGTGCATCAGCGATCTTTGTGAACCCAAGATGTTCTTCATTGGTAGTAGCACCAACAGCAAGCATCGTCACATTCCTGGTACCTTTGAGTTTATCGGATGCTGCCTTGACCGCTGCATCAATGTCTGCCTCTTTCCCATCCACCATACTGGTGGCTTTTGAATAATGGTGGGGTAACTTCATTCCAAACCTGCACAACTTTCCCAGATTTGCAGAACTGCTCTTCATGAAATCAACTGTAAGCGCACCCTCTTCGTTTTCCCTGATGTAAAGGCCACAGCCGATATTGCATCCAGGGCACACAGTCTGGTATATCATCTCTTTCATTTTAACATCACCTCGAAGAATGGTGGAGTATCAAGATTCATTCCGGGCTGGTAATTCCGCCTACGTTGGGAAGGAATCGAAAACCTGCTCTGAAGTAAGGTGATTGGAATATCAGACGGACACACATCACTGCACTGGCCGCATGCAATACAACTGTCAGACAGATGCATAAACCGCACCAGGTGGTACATACTCATCTTGTAATTATCAACAAGAGAATGGAACATGGTACACTTGGAATCCTCACCGCACGCACAAACCGGACACACTTCCTTGCATGCACCACAGTCGATACAATTCTCCATCTGGTCCATGTAATACTGCATCCTCTCCTCATCGGGTATCTCAGGGAATATCTCCTTTTCCAGGTAGCTGCCAAGATCTTCCATGACACTATTCACCTTATCCCGAATTGCAATTGCCTTATCGCTGGCCGGCTGCACTTCGATCCTGCCTGCCTCAATAGCGTTCTCAAGAAGTTTTGCACCCTTCTCATTCATTACCTGACAGAAAGTTGCATTGCCAGCCATATCCCCGATCACGCCCCAGTTTCCACACGCAAGATCAGCGTTCACAGGTATCTTAAGCGTACAGAAACGGCAACTTTCGCGCCGTCCGAATCCGGCTTCTTCCAATTCATCAATGGCTATGGCCTTTTCTTCACCGTTCTTTGTCTTAAATATCAATTTGCCCTTTTCGATCTCTTCACCAATTACATCTTCAGGGTCAATATCATACATCTCAACAAGCATCTTCTTGGTAGTTATCGGATGCATACTTCCACCGCAGTTGAGTCCCACGATGTAAGTATTATCAAGATCTATCATTTCACGCTTACCCTGTTCAATAACAGCCTGTACATCACACGGTTTTGCAGGCATTGCCACCTTGCGGCCCACGGCATACTTAGCAAGATTCACAGGTACCGAATGCAAACTGCCTGTGGATGCCAGAACCTCTTCCACATTATCAGTAATAATGGGTACAGCTTCAAACTCGTTGATATGTTTCATCACCACAACGTTCTCAACCAATCCCTTCTCAAGGGCTGCTGCCAGTACGGCAGTTACCAATCCACCGGAAGCACCACGGCTACGTACATTTTCGTCAGTTGCATATCCTACAACCATATCTCCTACATTCGCCATTTATTTCACCCCTGCAGGCTTAAGAGGACTTGGTCCCAATTCCTTCACCTTTGCCGTAACATCCTTTATGAAATTGGCGAACCTCTCACCCTCACTGGCAGATATCCAGTTCAAGTGCAACCTATCAGGCTCAAGACCTAATTGTTGCAACATCTCTTCTAAGAACTGGTACCTAACTTCTGTCTTTTCATTACCGTTCACATAATGGCAATCCCCGATATGACATCCGGTAACCAGCACCGCATCCGCACCTTCAAGGAAAGCATTGAACACATGTAAGGGATCGATCCTGCCCGAGCACATGACCCTTATGACCCTTGTAGATGCAGGTTGCTGGAACCTTCCCATTCCTGCCGTATCCGCACCACCATAACTGCACCAGTTACAACAGAATGCCACGATCTTTGGAGTCCACTCTTTATCTGTCATCATCACACCTCCCCATAAGCGAACACATTCTTAACCTGTGCCAGCAGCTGTTCATTCTTGAAATGACTCTGCTGCAATGCACCTGTGGGACAGGCTGCCATACATGTACCGCAACCCTTGCACAGGGCTGTGATAATGTTCAACTTATTATCTTCAACTGATAGCGCCTGGAAAGGACACATAGGTACACAAACACCGCAACCCACACAAATATCATCATCCACTTTAGCAGTGATACCCTCGGTCAATGCCTTGCCCTGTGCCAAAAATCTTGTCGCACGGGCTGCACATGCACTGCCCTGGGAAATTGAATACGGAATATCCTTTGGTCCCTGGGTCATGCCACCGATAAAGATGCCGTCCAGTGTAGTGTCAACAGGTTTCAGTTTTGGATGTGCTTCCATCATGAACCCGTCCGCAGCTTTACTTACCTTCAGGATCTGCCGTACTGTCTCAGTACTCTCCGGTGCTACTGCACCCACGCTTAAAACCATCAGGTCAAGTTCAAGATTTACGATCTCATTGGTCAGGGTATCTTCTATCCTCGCAATAATATTGTGATCATCATTCTCGGTAACCTCTGCAGGTCTGCCTCTTATGAACCTGACACCCATATCTCTTGCCCTGTTATAGAACTCCTCATACATTCTGAAAGGTGTTCTCATATCCATGTACATAATATATACTTCAGTTTCAGGATATTTTTCCTTGAGCAACTGTGCATTCTTCAAAGAAGCCATACAACAGAAACTGGAACAATATATGTTGGAGTTCTTGTCCCTGCTTCCAACGCACTGTACAAACCCTATTCTCTTTGGTGGCTTGACATCACTTGGTCGCACTACTTTACCCATGGTAGGTCCGCTGGCATTGATGAGGCGTTCAAACTCCATAGTGGTTATCACATTATCATACAAACCAAAACCAAATTCGTTCTTTGGTTCAGGATCGTACACATCAAAACCCGCAGTTACTATAATAACGCCCACATCAAGTTCAGAGAAGGTTTCCTTTTGATCCATATCAATAGCACCGCGCTCACATGCTTTTATGCACGCACCACAGTCAATGCAAATTGTTTTATCCACCAGTGCCCGCAATGGCACTGCCTGAGGGAATGGGGTATAGATGGCTTTTCTGGTACCTATCCCTTCATTGAACTCAATATATGGCACTTCAACAGGACACTTTTCTGTACACAGGCCGCATCCGGTACACTCATCTATATTGAGATACCGTGGCTTATGCTTCACCTTTGCCTTGAAGTTACCTACATATCCGTCCACTTCCACCACTTCAGAGTAGCTCATTATTTCGACATTCTTATTCCTGGCCACTTCCACCATCTTTGGACCAAGAATACAGATACTGCAATCATTGGTCGGGAACGTCTTGTCAAGCTGAGCCATCTTGCCGCCGATTGAAGGTCCCTGTTCCACAAGATATACCTGGAATCCCATATCACCAATATCCATTGCCGCCTGCATACCTGTTACACCAGCGCCTATAACCAGCGCTGCACCTGTCACTGGCACTTCGCTTGACTCTAAAGGCTCCAGTAATGCAGCCCTTGCCACACCCATACGGACAAGCTCCTTTGCCTTTTTGGTAGCATCCTCTTTCTCCCACATGTGTATCCAGCTGCAGTGCTCCCTGATGTTCACGAACTCGAACAGGTATTGATTCAGTCCTGCTTCCTCTACACATGCCCTGAAAATGGGTTCGTGGGTCTTAGGCGTACATGACGCCACAAGCACACGGTTCAGATTCATATCCTTGATGGCATTCTTTATCTCTGCCTGTCCTGCATCACTACATGTATATTTATTTACCACGGATGTGACCACATTTGGAAGAGTAGAAATATAATCTGCCACTGCATTACAGTCCACCGCACCAGCGATGTTCACACCGCATTCGCAGATGAAAGCTCCAATTCTTAATTCTTCTGCTTTTTCATTAGTTGTTGATCCTTGTTCAGTCATATTATTCCTCCTTCGCTTTTTCCTTTAGAGGATTAGGGCCTAAGGCCCTTATCTTTTCTACAAAATCAGTAATAGTCTCCTGGAATTTTTTACCCTCGGCTGCTGAAACCCACTCCAGATGGAGCCTGTCCTTCAGACCAAGGTGTTCCAATGCATCTACGATTTCCTTCATCCTCTCATCAGTGTGGATATTACCTTCGATGTAGTGGCAGTCGCCTATATGGCAGCCTGTTACCAATATACCGTCAGTGCCTTCCTTTAAAGCTTCAAGTATATGTATCGGTTCCACCCTGCTGCTGCACATCACCCGTATGATACGGTTGTTTGTGGGATACTGCAACCTTGATACACCTGCAAGATCGGCACCAGCGTAACTGCACCAGTTGCAGCAGAATGTTAATATATCAGGTTCGAAATCGCTCATTTATATCCCCTCCCCATAAGCTTTTATTACAGCCATTATCTGTGGTGTTGTGAAATGTCTTGCAGTTATTGCACCGGTCGGACATTCAGCTGCACAGCATCCGCATCCTTTGCATACAGCCGGGTTGATCTCGCTCTTCTTGGTGATATATACGATTTCCTCAGTCTCGACCGTGACCTCTTTGAGTTCAGGTGCTTTATATGGACATACCAGGGTACATCGGCCGCAGCCAATGCACAACTCAGAGTCAACCACTGAAACATTTCCTATAGTCTCAAGGAAATCCCTTGAAAGGATAGTACATGCACGGGACGCAGCCGCAGATGCCTGGCTGACAGATTCGTCGACCAGTTTAGGTGCCTGTGATGTTCCTGCAAGGAACACACCATCGGTCGCACATTCTACAGGCCGCAGTTTAATATGCGCCTCCAGGAAGAACCTGTTAGCATCCAGTGTTACCTTAAACATCGGTGCGATCAGTTCATTTGTTTCGGGAGTGACCATCGGCGCACTCAAGACCATCAGGTCGTAATTGATCTCGAAATCCATATTCATCAGGTGATCGTATACACGCACTGATTTTTCGCTCACTACTGGTTCATTGTCCTCAGTATAGCGCATAAATACCACACCAAGTTCCCTGGCTTTTGTATACAGCTCCTCCCAGACCCCAAAGGTCCTGATATCCCGGTATAATATAGTGATATTTCTATCAGGATCGGATTCTTTGAGCCGGATGGCATTCTTCACAGCAACAGTACAGCATGCCCTGGAACAGTAAGGCCTTTCGTCATTTCGCCCGCCGGCACACTGTATAATCACTACATTCTTAGCATCCACACCCTCATCCAGTCTCTGTTCAAGCTGGCTCTGGGTTATGATATTCGAATATTCGCCGTATGAGAAGTAACCTTCAGGCTCAAGTTCATTGGCACCGGTAGCAATAATAGCTACACCGAACTCAATATCCTCATCAACATTCGCACCTTTGATGTGACCCTTGAAATTACCCATGGAACCTTCCTGTTCGGTCAGTTCAGTTTCTTTATGCACAGTAATATTCGGGTTGGATTCTACTTTCTGAACTATGGGTTCCAGTACTTCCTTAGTAGTGCGTCCGTCCTGGAGATGTGTGAACTTAAGCAGCATCCCTCCCAGCTCAGACTCTTTCTCAAGAAGCGTCACTTTGAAATCTTTTTCAGCAATATCAAGTGCAGCGGTCATACCTGCGATACCTCCACCGAGCACAAGAGCGTTATTGTTGAACTCAATTTTCTCCTGGTACAAGGGCTGTAGCAAGTTGGCTCTTGAAACACTCATCCTGACAATATCCTTGGCTTTTTTGGTCGCTTCTTCTTTATCATTCTGGTGAACCCAGCTGCAGTGTTCCCTGATATTTGCCAGCTCGAACAAATAAGGGTTAAGTCCGGCTTCCATCAGTGTTTCCCTGAATAACGGCTCATGGGTTCTTGGTGTGCATGATGCAACTACCATATGGTTCAGGTTATGCTCTTTTACCAGATCCGCAATACCTGCAAGACTATCCGTACTGCAGGCATATACTTCCTCTTTTGCGAAAGCAACATGCGGCAGTGTCTTTGCATACTCTACTACATCAGGTACATCTACTATATTGCCAATGTTTATCCCGCAGCGGCATACTACTACACCGGTCCTGATCTCATCACCCATACCCCTCTCAGGCGGGTACTTTTTCTCAGTTACCAGAGTTCCTCTTACACTGGATAACAGCGATGATGCTTTACTGGCAGCGCCGCTGGCATCTGCAACAGTGTCAGGGATATCCTTTGGAGCCTGCATTGCCCCGCAAACGAAAATACCAGGTTTTGACGTCTCCAATGGACTGTCGATCTTTGTCTTGACAAATTCGTTATCATCCATCTCCACGCCTGCTATCTGCGCCAGGTTCTTACTGCTCTTAGAGGGTGTAAGTCCGATAGACAGCACAATCATATCAAATTCTTCGCGTTTAATCCCGCTGCCGTCCTCTGCCTCATATTTTAATGAGATATTATCTGTTACAGGGTCAACTTCCACACCAGACGGCCGGCTGTTGATAAAGCGTATTCCCTTCTCGTTCTTGGCCTTCTGGTAGAATTCCTCGAATCCCTTACCAAAAGCCCGTACATCAATATTGAAAATAGTAGTCTCAAGATCAAGATCGTGTTCCATAGCCACCATAGCTTCCTTGGTAGCATACATACAGCAAACACTGCTACAGGTATTGCGGCCGATCTCAGGACTGCGCGAACCTATACACTGTATCCAGGCTATCCTTTTCGGATGTGATCCATCAGCAAGCGTCACATGACCTTCAAAGGGTCCTGATGAACTCAGTTGCCTCTCGAATTCCAGGGAGGTGACAACATTGGGATGGTCGACCCTGTACTGCTCCAGATTTGAAGCATCGTAGGGTTCAAACCCTGTATTCAGGATAATACTTCCCACATTGATGTCTACCTCTTTGTCCGTATCCTCAAAGTTGATAGCATCGTTCTCGCATGCTTTCTGGCAGTTGCCGCATTTACCTTTTGTCAGATATAAACAGTGTTCCGCATCAATGGTAAATACTCTAGGTACTGCCTGTGGGAATGCAAGGTAGATGGCTTTTCTGTTATTCTGGCCTTCATTGTATTCATCAGGCACTTTTACAGGACATTTGGAAACGCACAACTCACAGGCAGTACACTTATCATAATCAACATATGTAGCCTTTTTCTTTACAGTTACTGTGAAATCACCGGGTTCACCTTCAATCCCTGTGATCTCACTGTAGGTCATGAGTTCAATATTAGGATGGCGGGCCACTTCAGCCAGTTTGGGAGACAGCGTACACATTGAACAGTCCAGTGTGGGGAATGTCTTATCCAGCTGGGCCATCTTGCCTCCAATGGTTGTGCTACTCTCGATCAAATAAACCTTCAATCCGCTGCTTGCCAGATCAATGGCACTCTGGATACCGGCTATTCCTCCGCCGGCAATAGCCACAGCACCCACTAATTTACTCATTTGCACCACCTCTGATTCTCTCGATCTTTTTATTAAATTCTTCATTTACTATCAGGTTCTGGTTAATACCCAGTTCACTTAGTGGAAGACCCATAGCAAGTCCCAGAAGCTGTGAATAATGCACAACAGGTATATCATACACTTTATTGAATTTCTTCTTGATCTCTGTCTGGCCTACATCAAACTGCAGGTGACAGAAAGGACATGCATCAATGATACAATCCACTCCGGCTGCTTTCATGTGCTCCAGTTTATTCATAACCATCTGGAGTGAAGTATCAAGTACTGCCGTACGTGCACCTCCACCAGCTCCGCAGCATGCCATTTTATCCTCATAGTCTACACTGGTAGCTCCTGTTGCTTCCACAAGTTCATCAAAGAACCTGGGGTTCTCTGTGCTTCCAAGATGCCTCTCTTTACTTGGTTTGACCAGATGGCATCCGTAGTGAAGTGCAATGTTGAGGTCCATAGGGATGGTAACTGCTGCTTTGATCTTTTCAACTCCAACTTCCTGGGAAAGGTACTCGATAATGTGGCGCACTTCGATTGTACCTTTAAATTCATGTCCGATCTCCTTCAGTATCTTATTAACTTCTTCTTTGAGTTTCGGATCTTCTTTCATGATATTGTTGGCATCGACCAGCGATCCAAAACACCCGTTGCAGACAGTCAGGATATCCAGTCCCATCTCTTCCGACAGCGTTACATTCCTGGATGCCAGTGAAAGCCATGTGATCTTGTCAAATGACCTGAACACACCAGGAGCCGGACAGCAGGAAGCACCTTTAAGGTCTACCAGTTCAATGCCCAGTTTTTCAAGTGTCTTTATAGTAGCAGCTTCTATGCCAGGATATCTGTTGGGTGCAATGCAACCCAGGAAGAATGATAATTTACTCATGATGTTTCCTCCTTATCAACAACAAGTTTATCAAAACCGGTAATCTTTAACAGTTTTTGAACCTCGCCCAGTGCATCCTCAAACTTATGCACAGTAGGCGGAGTATCATCCAGTCCTACGTCCTTGCGCTTCTCTTTAGCTTCGTCATTAATTGGAACTGCATGTCCCAACTTAATCACCAACTGGCTTACTTTTCTGTGATTATCATGCATGATACCATTTTGGATCGCAATGGTCCTGATCTTTAGCAAGGTATCCACATTCTTCACACCCTGGGGACACCTCTCCTGGCACTTGTAACATGTAGTACAGTACCAGAGATATGGGCTGTTCAACAGGGCATCCTTCATGCCAAGGTTTGCCATACGCAGGAACTTACGGATATTGTATTCGGGTTCCAGTTCGGCCATAGGACATCCGGAAGTACATCCTGTACAGTTAAAACACAGGGTAATTTTATCGGCATCCGGTTCCTTGAACACCTCGTCCCTGAACTCCATATCAAAATCAGATGTTTTAATAATGTCACTCATATTACTTACCTCCCATCTGCTCGGCAAGGAACACTGTAAGGTCCTTAATATCGTAATCGTACTTCTCGACCGATTCCTGTTCATCCTTCATGCAGTTCAGGTGGGCCAGGCACTTGGGACAGGTAGTAATAAGTACCTGTGCATCCACGTCCCTTGCCTCGTCAAGCCGGGCCTTTCTCAAGGCCTTGCTTTTATCATTACAATTCATCATTGAACTTACACCGCAACACCAGGCATCGTTCTTGTTGTGTTTCATTTCCACTACTTCACTGCCTGCCTTGGCAAGTGCTTCCCTGGGTGCATCGTATTCACCCATATGCCTACCCAGCCTGCACGCATCATGGTATGTCACCCTGGTCCCTGAATCGATACCCAGATCGGCATCTTTCAAGACCTGACTGATATGAACAACCTCTATGGGCAGGTCATAGTCCTGGCTCAATGTGCGGTAACATTCTGCACATGATGTGACCAGCTTTTCGATACCACTCTCTTTTATAATCCTGGTATTATGTTCTTTTAGTTTCTCGAAAGTTCCTTTGTCCCCTTGCCAGAGCTGGTCATGCCCACAGCATTTCATCTGCATAAGTTTGGGGTCCTGGTCTATACTTTTTAGTAATTTCATTGATGATTCTGAAATTGCTTTGAAATCCACATCCAGATCGAAGAACATATCATGAAAATCGAGACAACCGGGATAATAACCGATCTTTGATTCGCTGTTTCCTACCTCATCGAGGCTGGTTTTGCTCTCATCCATATCTGTCATAATATCAGTTAATAGGGTGAAGACTCCCTTATGAACTAATTCACCACCTTCCTTTCCAACCCTTTCTTCCTTTACAAATTCAGGATAGTCAACGCCCTGCGGGCAGCTGTCATAACAGAGACCGCAAGTCAGGCAGTTCCAGATATCATCTGAATCTATCCCGTATACGTTATTGTTGTAAATGGTGCTTCTCGGGGAGGTCTTGACAACCCTCCTGACCGGACAAATGGCAGTGCATTTTCCACATTGATAACAAAGTTGAATATTAGACGACGTTTCACTCACCTACCTATTAGATTCTCACTTTAATTATGCCTATTAAGCATTTCGTTTTAAATATCTGGTTCAAATAAAGATGCATTAGTGCTAAGCATGATGTTTCACGGAAAGGAAATTTAGGGATTATTGCTAATCCGGACAATTTTCATTCACCATAGCTATTATTAAAAAACTGTTATTTGCGCACTTTATTAAATGATCTTTAATAAGAGTCATTTTTAGAGTCATTATTATTACCGGGCATATGTTATTTTTCTAATATATAGAGATATAGCATTTATATT
>QBUR01000083.1 GCA_013374385.1 Candidatus Methanocomedens sp.
AAAATGAAGTATACAAAGAAAAAAAAAAGTACCAACACGTAATGTAACGGTCACCAAAAAACGATAACTTTAAGTAAAAAGCTCAACCCAAAAAAACATTAGGAAGAAATCTTCCAGATGATTACTTCCAGATGATTACTTCCAGGATGATTTAAGGAGGAATAAAGATGTTAAAATCACATGCTAAAGGATTAATTGCAATAATGTTCATCATTGCAATAGTTACATTATCAGGATGTATTGATACTACTACTGATACTGATACAGTAGAACAAGAGGAGGTAAAGATCGGTACATTACTGTCGATCACAGGCGATCTTGCCCCATACGGCGGACCTATGGAAAACGCAGCTAAACTTGCGATCGAAGAAGTGAATAATAACGGTGGCTTGCTGGGAACACAAGTAACAATGATCAATGAGGATTCCCAGACCTCAGAGATCGCAGCCGTGGACGGTGCCAATAAACTGGTCAAGATAAATAAAGTTCCTGCCATCATAGGGGCAGCAGGCAGCAGCATAAGCCTGTCATTCATTGACATAACAACAAGTAACAACGTGGTCCAGATATCACCTTCCAATACTGCGCCTGACTTTACCACGTACGAGGACAATGACTTCTACTTCAGGACCTGCCCATCAGATGCCCTACAGGGCAAAGCCATGGCAATAATGGCAGTAGATGAAGGCTACACAACAGCCAGCACTCTTGTACTGAACAATGCGTATGGTGTAGGTTTTGAAACAGTATTTGTAGAGGAGTTCGAAAACATGGGTGGAAAGATACTGGACAGGGTAAAATACGACCCACAGGCCTCCATGTTCAATTCCGAGATAGAACAGGCAGTCAAGAACGAACCAGAAGTCATTATTTTGATCTCTTATCCGGAAACTGGCAGTTTGATACTGAAGGCAGCATATGAAAAGGGTGCCATGGACAATATCGAATGGCTGCTGTCAGAAGGATTAAAAGCTGAATCCCTGGCTGAATCTGTAGGTAAGGATGTAGACGGCAATTTTATCATTGCAGGTTTAAAGGGAACTGCACCTGACCCTACGGTCACAGGCCCGGCATACCAGACATTCAATGATGCCTACATGGCAAAATACGGGACAGAAACCACCACCTTCACTTCCAACACCTATGATGCAGCGGCAGTTATTGCCCTGGCCATCGAGAAAGCAGGAAGTGCTGACGGAACGGCAATACGGGATAACATCAGGGCTGTAGCCAATCCGCCAGGTGTTGAAGTAACCGATATCGGCGAGGGTCTCAGGTTGATTCGGGAAGGAACAGATATCAACTACCAGGGAGCTTCCGGTGATGTCAACTTTGACGATAACGGCGATATTACCACCGCATATTATGCCAAGTGGCAGGTAGCAGATAACGGCACTGTAGAATGGGGAGAGTCTATCGATCTTGGGTGATCGGTTCTCTCTTTTTTCTTTTTTTTAACCACCTAAATAAAGTTTCAGGACATTTTCATCTTCCAGCAGGGATGACCCTTCGCCTTCAAACCTGTTCTTCCCCATCTCCAGCACATAACCCCTATGGGATATGGACAGCGCCTTTTTAGCGTTTTGTTCCACCATCAGGATGGTGGTCCCTGTGCCATTAATATCCTTTATCTTCTCAAACACGACTTCCCTGAACTTTGGGGACAGCCCTGCTGTAGGCTCATCCAGCAGCAGTAATTGGGGCTCCGGCATCATTGCCCTGCCCATGGCCAGCATCTTGACCTCACCACCACTCAAAGTGGTGGCCCTATGATGTTTCTTTTCCTGTAGTACTGGGAAAATGTGGTACACTTCATTAAGGATATCCCCTATCTCATTCTTAAGGAAAGCGCCCATCTCCAGGTTTTCAATAACTGTCAGTGATGGGAATGTATTCTTTTCCTGGGGTACAAATCCCATGCCTTTGGCTACGATATCATATATGGTCATACCTGCAATGTCCTGCCCTTCAAAAAGTATACTACCGCTCCTGGGCTTTAGCATCCCGATAATGGTCTTAAGCAATGTGGATTTACCTGCACCATTGGGCCCGATGATGGAGACTATCTCACCCTTTTCAACATGAATGGATACCCCGTTTAAGATATCTATGTCAGTATAGCCCGACACTACCCCTTCCACCTGGAGTATGCTCATGCTCCGTCCCCCAGATATGCATCCAGGACCCTGGGGTCCTCCTTGACATCCTCGGGCGGTCCTTCAAGTATTATCCTGCCATGGTTCATGAAACTAAGGGTATCACTTACCTCGGTTATGAGCGGCATATCATGTTCGATGATAAGGAACGTCATGCCCCTTTCCTTGAGTTCCTTGATGCGCTTGACCAGTTTCAATGCCAGGGTGGGATTGACCCCTGCAAATGGTTCATCCAGCAGCAGCATCTTCGGGTCTGTCATCAGTGCCCTGGCCATCTCAAGAAGCCGTTTCTGGCCGCCCGAAAGAGCACCTGCATAATCGTCCTTCATATGCATCAGGTCAAAAAAATCCAGTGTTTCGAGAGCCTTTTCCACACTTATTGCTTCTTCATTTGCCACCATTTTCGGGCGAAAAAATATGTTATGTATATGCTCACCGCTTTGTATCTTGGGCCCCAGGAGTAAATTCTCAAGTACAGTCATCCTGGACAGTGCCTTAGTCAACTGGAATGTCCTGACCATACCGATTAGTGCTTTTTTAAACGTGGGCAGTTGGTCAACTCTTTCATCCCCAAAGAATATTTTGCCGCTGTCAAGTTTGTAGTAGCCGGTTATGAGATTGAACAGGGTGGTCTTGCCTGCGCCGTTAGCACCGATAAGACCCCGGATGGTCTGTTTTTCCACACTAAAAGACGCACCGTCAACAGCCATGACGCCGCCGAAATACTTTTTTGCGTCCAGGACCTTCAGGATTTCATGCACCATTTTATTGCCCCAGTGTCAGTTCTTCTTTCCTGCCAAGCAGGCCTTGCGGCTTATACATCATCAGCAATACCAGCAATAATCCTATCACCATTACCCGCAAGGCAGCCATCTGGTGGGATGCCAGGGGTACATAGTCCTGAAGGTACCGTGTCCCGGTGTAAAAAGACTGGACTACTATTGCTCCCAAAATGGTGCCCTTATTCTTGGCACTTCCCCCCAGCACTACGATGATCCATGCATAAAAAGTTTCCATTGGGATAAAGTTCCTGGGACTGATGTATTGCATATTGAATGCTAAAAAGGCACCGGCCAGTCCAGCAATGGCCGAGCCGATCATCAATGCCTGGATCTTGTAACGAAACACATCCTTGCCGAGAGCGGATGCCACATCCTCATCCTCACGTATGGATTTTAGCACCCTGCCCCATGGGGAGTGTACCAGTTTTTCAACAAGTAGGTAAATAACTGCCAGTGAGCCGAATACAAGGATAAACAGGAAATAATTGTAGTCAAAGGGTATTATTGCTTCAAAGGGCCTGTCAAAGCCGAACAGTCCCATGGGTCCCCTGGTCAGCCATTCCTCATTAAGCAGGAACAACCTGACTATCTCTGAAAAACCGATCGTAACTATAGCAAGATAATCGTCCCTGAGCCTGAGGGTCGGGATCCCAACAAGAAGGCCAAAAAAGCCTGCCAGTACTACGCCTGATGCCATGGATAGCCATAGCGGCGCACCGCTTAAGTTCATCAGTACTGTGGTGTAGGCACCGATAGCCAAAAATCCCACATGGCCGAAATTGATGAGTCCGGTAAAACCCCACTCCAGGTTCAGTCCTATTGCGAATATGGCAAAGATTCCAACGATGATACTGATGGCTACCAGATAGTCGATCATGCTTTTGTCCCCTTGAATAGTCCTTCTGGTTTAATCAACAGTACTATTATCATAATGCCAAGGCTTACTCCCATTTTGTATTCTGGCGGCAGGATGAGCATGCTCAATTCCTGGGACAGACCGATCACCATGCCGCCCACCATGGCACCGTAGGAGTTGCCGATGCCACCCAGGATGACTGCTGCGAACATGGGAAGGATAAGGAACCAGCCCATATTGGGCCTGATTGTGGTTTCCAGTCCGTACAGGATACCGGCCGCACCTGCTAAGCCAATTCCAATAAACCACATCCACATAATGACCTTATCTGAATCAATGCCTGACATCCGGGCAAGGTTGATATCATCGGAGATGGCACGCATGGCCTTACCCAGTTTTGTATTTTTCAGGAAAAAGTGGACCAGCACCATGAAGAGTATGGCTGTACCCAGTCCTATGAGTTGATTATGGGTTATGGTCACTCCCAGCATTCCAATGCCTTTTTGCACGGGCAGGTCAAAGTTCTGGGTACTGCCGCCCCATATAAAGATAATGGCATTCCGGACGATTAGGGATAGCCCGATAGAGATGATCACGAGGCTTACAAGGTCAGCATTTTTCCTGCGCATGGGTTTCCAGACCAGGAAGTCCAGGAGCACACCCAGTGCGCCTGCTATTGCAATGGCAATGAAGAATGATAATATTATATTCAGGCCGAGAGCTACATTCAGCACAAAGGCGATGTATGCACCGAATGCCATGAAATCGGCATGTGAGAAGTTGGCAAAATTCAGGACGCCATACACCATTGTCAGGCCGATGGCTGCCAGGGCGATGATGCTGCCCAGGACAATTCCGTTGACGATTAGTTGCAGCATGGTTATATTCACTTTTAGGTGTGCTTTTTAATCAGTATAATATTTG
>QBUR01000082.1 GCA_013374385.1 Candidatus Methanocomedens sp.
AAAAAGCAGGAACCCGCCATACATTATACCCCCCTTTAAGAGTACGCCCATAAGTATTGCAGCAAGAATTGGACCGGTGCAGGGAATCCATACAATACCCAGCGATAACCCCAGAATAAATCCGCCAGCAACACCCTCATTGTCTGTGTTGATATTAAAATAACCCGGAATACGGTTGAATATGCTCAGATTTAATTCCATAAGCATGGTAATGCCCAGTGAGATAATAACAATCTCAGCCAGTATCCTGATGTAATGCTGGTACTGACCGAGGACGTCTGAAAAGGCTGCCATAGCCATTCCCATCAGCGTAAATGTGAGCATAAGACCTGCCACTATGGCAAGTGGCCGAAACTTACCCTTACCTGTGGAATATGCCAGTATTGCCGGTAAAAGAGGCAGTATGCAAGGGGAAAGAATACTGATTATGCCAGCCAGTAATGCCAGGAGTGGTAGGGGTAAATCTACTGAAGACAGTGCTGTTTCGAGCTGAATAAGTAAGGTCATTCGTTATTTTCCTGCAGGATTATTTCCTCAATCATCTTTTCATATATGACAATAACTGACAGGAATAAATTTATAATCCGTTTCATTGTGATTGCACTGATAGTGTTAAGCATAAGATTTTTGAAACAGGGTTATGTATTTGTTCATCTTAACCTGAGTGCATCCTGGATGGTGACTTCAAGTACACTTTTGGATGTCGGACCAACCATCATAGCTTCATGACGGTCATTCGTGAGAGTTCCCCCTCTTGTCAGGTAGATGAATTTACCATTGTCTGAACTGACTATCATGGTCATGTCGGGAATATAGTACACATTGAAATAATTTGAAAGTTGAGGCTGTTTGTCAGTATTTATGTATACGAAAGCCACTTGGTCCCCGTATTCTGTTGCAAGTTCTTCGACAATAGGTTTTTGCTCAACACATCCGGGACACCAGCCAGCCCCCATCTCAATGAAAACCGGCCCTTTCTCAAGCAAAGTTTCAATTTCGTTGGTTGAATTCACAGTCAACAAATCGGCTCTTGGCCCAGTTTCCTGGTCAGTACAGCCACTGCTGAGGAGTGCTGCCGCCAGTAACAGTGATGTTATTATGATCAGGTTTTTCATGATATCACATTGTTTATTTGCATTGGTAATAACATTTTATCTATATAACATTTTATATGGTTGTGCAAACACTATGCAAAACAATCTTAGATAAATTAATATAACATCTTCTCAATGGAACATGTATATTCATTATATTCCCTTGGAGGTGAAATATTAATGTGTAGTGTAGGCGATGCATTCGGTGTAGATATAGCAGATTCCTTGGATACGAAGAGCTATAAATGCAAGGATTGCGGAAACGAGTTCCAGGGTATGGGCAAGAGAATTATCTGTCCCACATGCCAGTCCAATAACGTGGAAGTGGCATGAAGTTCGATTATAATTTTTTTACCCATGATACCTTTAAATGATAACGAGATGCTGATGCTTCACGGTAATAGTGGGGTTATCGGTATTGTCAAGGCCGGAACAAATAACTTGTTTTTTCTTGAGACTGAAGAAGAAGAGATTGTCCTGGGATTAGAATCTGACGACCTGCTGGTCTCCTCAGGGTTCGATACTGAAAAGACCACGCTTGACGGCGTTAAATGCGTACTTTATATGATTCGGGAAGTGGGTACGCCATTAATCGTACTCCCAAAACACCATCCTGCATCAAAACGGCTTAAGATAGTGGTATCTGTTGGTCCGCGTACCCGCATAAGCTGCGATATCACGCCAGGCACCCATCCTGAGCAGGATGTTCTGTGCGGTGTGGACGAGTTCAGCGGTGTGGAGATATTGGGTGTACCGGGTGGCGTTGAGTTCAAGAACCTGAACTCTGGCAGTATCAAACGTATCCCGTTCACTGTCTGATTTCAATACTTTTAACATCGGAAACGACTATTTAGGCAGCATGACCTTAATTGACATTATAGCTGCATCTGTCTGGCTCATGCTGCCGGCATATGTTGCAAACCCAATGGCTGCCGTGTTCGGTGGAGGTATGCCTATAGACCTTGGCAAGAATTTCAAAGATGGGCGGCGCATACTCGGGGACGGTAAGACCATCAGGGGACTGATTACCGGGACGGCGTGTGGTCTGGTGATCGGGCTAATCCAAATAGGACTTGCACCTCGTCTTGCAGCAGATGGTGTATTCACTGGTTTTCCTATTTTCCAATCAGCCCTTGGTGCGTATTCCATCAGCACGATACTGGTGGTGGGGTTAATGGCACTGGGTGCGCTTCTGGGTGATAGTGCCGAGAGTTTTGTCAAACGGCGGCTGAACCTTAAGCGGGGTGCCATGTTCCCGGTTGCCGACCAGCTGGATTTTGTATTGGGAGCCTGGGTACTCACGTTCATATTTGCATCGGTCTGGTTCAAAACCTATTTCAATTTCTGGATAATAGTAACTGTACTGTTGATAACACCCCTGCTCCACCTGATGGCGAACGTGTTTGGATATCTTATAAAGGTCAAGAAAGAACCCTGGTAGTGAAAAGTATGGATAAGGAACTGATTCAGGCATTAAAGGACTGCAAAGCCGTGAAATTTGGCGATTTCACTCTTGCTTCAGGCAGGAAAAGTACATATTATATCGACATCAAGAAAGCCACTTCAGACCCCGGCACCCTAAAGTTGATAGCAAGCAGGATAGTGGCAATTATCAAAGAGCAAAATATTTGCGTCGAGGCCATAGGCGGAGTAGCTGTTGGCGGGATACCACTAGCTACGGCTGTATCACTGGCATCGGGCCTGTCCCTGGTGATTGTCCGTAAATCCCTGAAAGATTACGGGATAGGAGGGCGGTTCATTGGTGATATTGAGGGGCGAAGCCTGCTCATGGTGGAAGACGTCACAACCACGGGCGGTTCTGTGATAGAAGCCATTAGATCACTGAGGGATGAGGGGGCAGTAGTGGATACAGTAATTACAGTAGTGGATAGGGATGAAGGTGCCCGAAACGGTCTTAGCGCACTGGATGTAAAACTGGTGCCGCTGGTTTCTGCATCCCACCTGCTGGAGCAGTGAACATTACTTTGCGTTAAATTACTTTAAGTTATAATACGTTACAATGTGTCACAATACATTACATTAAATTATTTTCAGGGAACGAACATGCCAGACATTTTTGAGATAACACACAGGGACTCAGCAGGCAGGATTGGTCGCCTGACCACACCTCACGGTGTTGTGGAAACACCTACCATCATGCCTGTCATCAACCCCAATATCCAGACCATACCTGTAAAAGAGATGCAGGATTTTGGCGCCCAGATACTTATTACCAATTCTTATATTATCTACCGTAAACCCGAATTAAAGCGGCGTGCTATAGAAGAAGGTGTACATGCCCTGCTTGGATTTGACGGTCCGGTGATGACTGACAGCGGTTCGTTCCAGTTAAGCGTCTACGGCGAGGTCGAGGTGGACAATGCCGAAATCATCGGTTTCCAGCATGCCATAGGTACCGATATCGGGGTGCCGCTGGACATACCCACATCACCGGCTGAGGACCATACCCTGGCCGCGCAGGAACTTGCAATCACTAACGAGAGGCTCATGGAGGCCCTGGAACTTAATAAGGATTCAGGGATGTTGCTGGCAGCACCTGTACAGGGCGGTAATCATACAGATTTAAGGGAACAGGCAGGCAGGGAACTGGGAAGTGCAGGATTCGACATTTATCCTATCGGGGCAGTGGTGCCGCTGATGGAATCCTACCGCTATGCTGAATTGGTGGATGTAATCGTAAGTGCAAAGAAGGGGCTGCCGTCATCGGTTCCGGTTCACCTGTTCGGCGCCGGGCACCCGATGGTGTTCGCGCTGGCTGCGGCACTGGGCTGCGACCTGTTTGATTCGGCTGCCTATGCCCTGTATGCCAAAGACGACCGCTACCTGACGGCTGAGGGTACATACCATATCCATGACCTGAAATATTTGCCCTGTTCATGCCCCATTTGCAGCAGACATACTGCTGCCGGGATTGTGGCAAGTCCTGATAAGACCGAACTGCTGGCCAGGCACAACCTGTATGCCACTTTTGCAGAGATGAGGCTGGTGAAACAGGCTATCCATGACGGTAATTTGTGGGAGCTGGTGGAGAGGCGGGCCCGCACCCATCCCAGGATGCTTGACGGCCTAAAGCGGGCAGTGACCCATGCCGATTGGATAGAACAGTTTGACCCCAGTACCAAATCCACATTCTTCTATTGCGGTCCTGAATCTACCTACCGGCCTGAAGTCATGCGTTTTGGCAGCCGGCTTGAGAGGCTGGAGCTGACCGGGACCGTGCTGATACGACCGGGCGGGCGGCTCAAGAACGAATCCGAATACGATAATGTACTGCACTTCAAACCACCGTTCGGGGCATATCCTGTGGAATTGAAAGAGACATATCCCCTGAATGCCGAGGTACCCATGGTTCCGGACCATGAATCCCTAACCAATGCCCTTTTGAACACTAAAAAACTAATGCAGCTTAACCCGAGTGCAGAGTTTTCCTTCGTGTACCGCAAGTCCTGGGACCACCCCCTGGTAGAAGAAATATGCCAGATGGCAAGCCATAGCTGGTCTGTTTAGTAATAAACCACAGAGGGCACAGAGTACACAGGAGTGCCGAGATAAATTCATACTCGCCAGTTGGTGAAAATCCAACCTG
>QBUR01000081.1 GCA_013374385.1 Candidatus Methanocomedens sp.
AGAACTCAAGCGTTTAAATATGTCAAATGAAACAAGATGTTTAAATTGCAATAAACCTTCCTGCTTTTTGCCCTCATTCCAGATTTTTCTGGCTGAAAGTGTTAATATGTTTCAGGTAAAAGTTGAGCACCTAAATGACACTGGATAAGATACTGCTCAAAGGCGCGAAAGTACACAACCTGAAAAACATCGATCTGGAACTGCCCAGAGACAAATTCATAGTTATTACCGGAATCAGCGGTAGCGGTAAATCCTCACTTGCATTCGATACGATTTATGCAGAAGGACAGCGCCGTTACGTAGAATCCCTGTCAGCCTATGCCCGTCAATTCCTGGGCCAGATGGACAAGCCCGATGTGGAATACATTGAAGGGCTCTCCCCTGCCATATCCATTGAACAAAAAACCACCAGCAAGAACCCGCGCTCAACCGTGGGCACCGTGACAGAGATACACGATTACCTGAGGCTGCTATATGCCAGGATCGGCGTGCCCCACTGTACTGATTGCGGCAGGGAGATAGCACCCCAGACCCTTGACCAGATAATAGACAGCGTGATGGTGCTGCCTGAAAGTACCAAGGTACACGTGCTTTCACCCATTGTCCAGGACCGCAAAGGCGAGTACAGGCAGTTGTTCGATGACCTGAAACGTGAAGGATACAGCCGGGTGCGGGTGGACGGTGATATACACAGCCTGGAAGATGATATTGAGCTGGGCAGGTACCAGAAGCACAATATCGATGTAGTTATTGACCGGCTGGTGATAAAAAAAGGTATAAAGGAACGCCTGGCCGATTCGGTTGAGACTGCACTGCATGTGGGCGGCGGCGTGGTAATGGTGCAGGTTATGGATGAAGAGCGTGAGATGCTGTTTAGCGAGCACCTGTCATGTGCCCATTGTCAACTAAGTTTTGAGGCACTGGAACCCGCCATGTTCTCATTTAATAATCCCAGGGGTGCCTGTCCAAAATGCCAGGGACTTGGTAGTACCATGGAATTCGACCCTGAACTTATCATACCCGACCCCTCATTCTCCATTGTTGAAGGAGCTGTGGAACCGTGGGGCAAGTCACCAAATGGCTACCATATCCAGACCCTGAAAGCTGTAGCTGATAATTTCGGTTTTTCTATCAACACTCCCATTGAACAGTTGAGCCAGAAGCACCTTGATATTATTCTGTATGGGTCCACTGAGAAAGTAAAGTTCAGGTATGTACCAAAGGAAAGGCCAGGTTTATGGGAACATTACAGCAAGTTCGAAGGGGTGGTACATAACCTGCAGCGCAGGTACCGTGAATCCACAAGTGAAGAAATGCGTGATAAGATACAGCAATATATGAGCACTGCACCATGCCATGAGTGTGGTGGGAAGAGGTTGAAACCTTATACCCTTTCGGTCACTGTGAAGGATACGGGGATTGACAAGATATCTGCCATGTCTGTGAAAGATGCTGCTGATTTCTTTAATGGTCTGCAATTAAGTGAACGGGAATTCCTGATAGCAAGGCGCATCTTGAAAGAGATACATGCCAGGCTGGGATTCCTTATCGATGTTGGTCTGGATTATCTCAGCCTGGACCGCGCTTCAGGCACCCTGTCTGGCGGCGAGGCACAGCGCATACGCCTGGCCACCCAGATAGGTTCAAGCCTGGTGGGAGTGCTGTACATCCTGGATGAACCCAGTATCGGATTGCATCACAGGGACAATGACAGGCTTATCAAGATGTTGAAACAATTGCGGGACCTGGGGAATACCATCATTGTAGTGGAACATGACCGGGATACCATGCTCGCTGCTGATTATATTGTGGATATGGGACCCGGCGCCGGAGTCCACGGCGGAGAGGTTGTAGTGGCAGGTCCGCCCGCAAAGGTCATGAAGACCAAAAAATCACTTACCGGGCAGTACCTTGCAGGTAAAAAGGATATTGATATCCCGCCTGAACGCAGGACTCCTACCGGCTGGTTAACCCTCAGGGGTGCGCAGGAACACAACCTGAAACATATTGACGTGGAGTTCCCCCTGGGTGTGATGAGCTGTGTTACCGGGGTTTCTGGCTCGGGCAAGAGCACGCTGGTCAATGAGATACTGAACAAAGCGCTGGCACATAAGCTCCACCGTGCACGTTCAAAACCGGGTAGACACGATGGCATTGAAGGTATCGAACAGATAGATAAGGTGATAACCATTGACCAAAGTCCCATCGGCAGGACGCCACGCTCCAATCCAGCTACTTATACCAATGTGTTCACTTCAATCAGGGAACTGTTCGCCATGACCCCTGAATCCAAAGCCCGCGGTTACAAGCCTGGAAGGTTCAGTTTCAATGTCAGGGGTGGGCGTTGTGAAGCCTGTAGTGGCGACGGTATCATCACCATAGAGATGCATTTTTTGCCTGATGTATATGTCCAGTGCGAGGTATGTCATAGCAGCCGCTACAATAACGAGACCCTTGAGATAACATATAAGGGCAAGAATATTGCTGATGTGCTGGATATGACAGTTGAGGAAGCTCTCGAATTCTTCCAGAACATTCCCAAAATAAAGAACAAACTCCAGACTATCTATGACGTAGGTTTGGGTTATATCAAACTAGGACAGTCAGCTACCACTCTTTCAGGCGGTGAAGCACAGCGAATCAAACTGTCCGCAGAACTTAGCCGTAGAAGTACAGGAAGCACATTTTACATCCTTGACGAGCCCACAACCGGGCTTCACTTTGATGATGTGAAGAAACTATTATCTGTACTGAACAGGCTGACCGATGCCGGCAACGCCGTTGTAATTATTGAGCATAACCTTGACGTTATCAAAACCGCTGATTATATCGTAGACCTGGGGCCTGAGGGTGGTGAGGGTGGCGGCACTGTGATTGCAAAGGGTACGCCGGAAGAAGTTGCCGGGGTTAGCGATTCATATACCGGACAATTCCTCAAAGAGATAATGAGTGGTAAAAGTAATTAGCTGTAAGGTTCATCTCTGGTAGGATGGATGGCAAACAAAAGTTCATATCGATGATTGTGGTTGCCTTTGGTTGTCTGCTGCTTTTAGTTGCAGGTATTGTATTGATGTTTTATCAGGAAAATATTCCAGGGGAAAAATACCCTGGTAACACCAATGTCGATACCGACGATGTGACCGTTAATTCCTGGTTCAATGGTTCACGCTACATAAACACTTCTGACCAATGGGCATATGTAGAACTGACTTTTCCTTTTGAGTATGTGGGTATGGGTTGGGATGTTAGCGTTTATGGAGTTGAGGATGACGAGGATAGAGAGTTCATATATTTCATGGACTCAAGGGTTAATTCATCTGTTAACGGGGTGAAGTTGAATCTGGACAATACCCACATCGAGCAGTTCGATTGTTTTGATATCGAGGTTTCATTTGGTGATGTGTCCCAGATTTAAACGGTATGCTTGGACGAGTTAGAAGTAAGGTAGTAGCATATCACAACAATTTCGACTACTAATACTTTTCAATTGAAGTGTTAAACGACCTCTACGGTAAATTCAAATCTCTGCTCATTCCCGGTCGTATTTTCCCATGAGCGCATGTACACAGCTGTGACCTTCTGCGTCCCGGTGGCAACCGCCTGTATCTCCCACTCATGAACCCCGCCTGCACCAACCAGTTCAGTGTCTGGTGCAATGTATTCATCACTAACCACAGCAAGTCCGTCTGTGGTGTTCATTTTCCATGAAAATCCTGTTGTGGGGTTCTCATTAAGTTTAACATAAAAGGTATCGCCGGTCTTTAATTCCATGCTTGCTCCGTCAAAACCTTCGTGAATGGCATTGTCCATTTGCAGTTCAAATGAATCGCTCACCTCATTGACCTTTACATCATAGGTCCCGGCCTTGAGTCCCAGGACATTTAGCGGGATTGATTCCTCGAAGGGGACAATTGCCTGGGTGCATATGGCATCAGCAGGCCGGATTGTTGTAATGCTAATTGTAAATGTGTTCCTGGCTTTGCTTGTGGTGACACTGTCTATCTCGGTACAGCCATCGGGAAGGTAGCCCCTGGCATTCACCATCACCTGAACCGGAAACGATTCAAGTATCATAATGTCTATATCCTCAACTGCAGCATCTTGGTAGATGAATTGACCATTGTTAGGTTCAGAAACATTGTCATCTACCACGGGTTGCACATCATTATTTTCAGTACATCCGCTAAGCATGACCAGAGTAATGACAATTGAAAGGATTATTACGCGGTTTAAAGAATTCTTTCCCATATTTATACCACCTGTTTGTAAAATATTGTTTTATTGTTTAATAGACGGTGCAGGGTTTATTATAATTTACTTTAGCTGCGGTTTCATTTGCAGTTTAATTCACAGTCCAATTTAAATACATTTTTTCCATTATCCGGTTGTGGTTGCTTACACACATTTATATATCCGGCATCATAAACTGACATATACAAGAATTGAAATTGTTCGGAATCTCTCTTATGGCAGACAACTATTCAGACATATTCATCAGGGACATCATGACCAAGGATGTTGTGGTGGTAAACGAAGACGGGCCAATCGAAAAGGTATTCAAATTATTTGATAAATACCATTTCAACACATACCCGGTCGTAAATAATGAAGGTGAACTGGTGGGTATTATCGACCAGGATATTATGCTGGAAATCATGATGTTCCACCGGATACCCTGCACAAA
>QBUR01000080.1 GCA_013374385.1 Candidatus Methanocomedens sp.
TTAAGTTTCCACCAGAAATGGAGGGGTGTCAACCAGAACCTATAAAAAGGTACACTTCTTATGCATCAAGTGGAGACTACAAACATTCGGTTTGTAGTACTTTAGTGGTTAGAAATTCATTGAAAAAAATTGTTAATGTTAAACATTTAGGTGGTATGCAAGTGTTAGACTTAAAAACTGAAAAAAATTTAAATGAAAAAAAACCGTTGAACGGGCTCTTTGATGACTATCTTAATAATGTTGAAATTTTTGATAACAAAGAAGTCTTGAGACCTACATATACACCTAATAATCTACCCCATAGAGATGAGCAGATCCAGTCTGTAGTTAGCATATTGGTGGCAGCACTAAAAGGAGATACACCATCTAACATTTTAATCTACGGAAAAACAGGAACAGGCAAAACTGCCGTTGTTAAGTATGTAGGAAACGAACTTGAAATAACCGGGGAATCACATGAAATGCCTTGTACTGTAATATATGTGAACTGCGAGGTAGTGGATACCCAATACCGTCTTCTTGCCACTTTAGCACGGCATCTGGGCAAAGAAGTGCCCATGACTGGCTGGCCTACAGATCAAGTATATGAAGAATTCAAGAATTCCCTGGATGAAAAAAAACGTGTAGTTATTGTAATAATGGACGAGATAGATAAACTTGTCAAGAAAGGGGATGATGTACTCTACAACCTGTCAAGGATCAATGCCGACCTTAAAAACGCAAGGGTCAGCCTTATCGGTATATCAAATGACCTGAAATTCACAGAATTCCTGGACCCGAGGGTAAAAAGTTCATTAGGTGAAGAAGAGATTATATTCCCGCCATACGATGCTGAACAAATACACGACATCCTTGAACAGAGAGCAAAAATAGCTTTCAAGAAAAATGCACTTAACGAAACGGTAACACGCCTGTGCGCTGCATTTGCAGCTCAGGAACACGGTGATGCCCGACGTGCTTTGGACCTGCTCAGGGTTTCAGGTGAGATTGCTGAGCGGTCCAAATCCTCCACTGTGGAAGAAAAACACGTAAGAACTGCCCAGGATAAGATAGAAGTGGACAGGATTGTGGAAGTAGTTCGCACGCTACCTACCCAATCTAAATTGGTTCTTCTGAGTGTATTGAAAATCAAAGAGTGGCTGGAAAAACCAGGTGACAACATTTCCACAGGCGAGGTATATACTGCTTATAAACAGATGTGCGCTGACATCGGTGCCGATATCCTGACACAACGCAGGATAACAGACCTTATATCTGAACTGGATATGCTGGGTATCGTGAACGCTATGGTAGTAAGCAAAGGCAGGTACGGGCGGACCAAAGCCATTTCAGTAAGCGTTCCTGAAAATAACACCACAAACGTACTCTTGGAAGACTACAGGTTAAAACCCCTTGAAAACTTTGTCCCGGTTATGCCTACCAGTCAGTCCCAGCTTTTTTAAGCTGGGATTATTTCTAAGCAATGTACTTGTTACATTAATGGACTGCAAGTGAAAGATAACCTACCCAGGGGATGTGCCATCGCGCCACTCCAATGATCCATTCTTCCCTGACAGGTTGAAGTCTGCTTGTGGAAGATGCCTGGTCGATAGGCTGGTTATGGTCTCCTTTGGTAATATATCCAGCATGAGGGGCCGCTGGTCCGCCGTTCCACATTGGCTCTCCTTCATCTACCCAATACATGGCTCTGTGGATGATAGGGGTACAGGTTGTATTGCCTAATTTGTAGTACAGTATTACGTCCCCATATTCATCAAAAGATTTGTATCCAGATACACTTCCTTGTGTATATGAGATAATCTCTGTCCTGTCGAAATCCTGGATCAACACCACATCACCAATACCGATATTGGGCACCATACTACCTGATTCCACAGCCACGGCCGGCCTGGGGGTACCAAGGGTGATTTGTGATACCAGCATTATAAGGAGAATCATACCACCAATGAAGAGCAGGTCCCTTGTTAGCCCTATCCAAAAATTATCACTGGTTCTGAACTGCTGAATTACGTTCATTATCTTTTTCAAGCTTGTTTGCTGGTCAGGAGAATTCATATGGGCGAATATTTATAGCGTGTGAGGTGATAATGTTTTGTGCGAATTTTATGAACACAACAAATCAGGATTCAACTATAATTGAACAATTTGCACAGGCCGGGTACCAGATTGATCCCAATGCATTGTCCATCTTAATTGAGAACAATTCAAGTCCGGGCTTGATCAATACTATCCTGGATTCACTTGATGAATCCGTCCTGGTAGTTAGTCCTGAGCATATCCGTCCTGGATTTCCATATTCATCAACGTCAATTACACCAGAGCTGTCTTCATCAGTAACACAGGAGACATCACCATCCGAATGTTACCGGGCACCTGTCAGGGACCCTGACTATGAAGATGAAAGTACATGGGACCTGGATGTAATATCTGACATCACTGACCAGTCCACTTGTGTAGGTGAAATAGGGGAATTCGTGGATTATTTCAGGGACCGGTTCACAAGATTGGGTGAACTGCTGCGGAACCGGAATATTAGTTTTCGGCCCATTGAAAGTCTGAGCCGGCGCACGACCGGACTGGTAGAAGGACGTGAAGAAGTTTCGATTATCGGTATGGTATCTGATATTCGCACATCCAAGAACGGTCACAGGATGATAGAGATTGAAGATACTACAGGCACTTTCCGTACCATGGTACTTAAAAAAAACAAAGAATTGTTTGACCAGGCCATGAAGGTAATGCTGGACGAAGTGGTTGGGCTTACCGGTTCACTTAGCGATGACGGAAACTTGCTTTTCATTAATAATATAATGTTGCCTGAAATTCCACTCAGGAACAGTACTGAACTTGGTGAACCCGGTAGTACAGGGCTGGCTGTGCTGATATCAGATATACATGTTGGCAGCGACACCTTTTTGGAACCTGAATGGCTGACATTCCTTGAATGGCTCAATGGCGGTACCAATACCCAAAATAACGGTTCTATTGACGTGGCCGACATCAAATACCTGGTAGTTGCTGGTGACCTGGTAGACGGTATTGGGGTATATCCGGACCAGGACAAGGAACTGTCCATTATTGATGTGTATGACCAGTACCGCAAGGCAGCCGAATATTTCAACCACATACCCGAACATATAAAGGTCATTATTTCACCCGGCAATCACGATGTTGTGCGGCAGGCCGAACCCCAGCCCGCTTTACCTGATAAGGTAAAACAAATGTTCAGGCCAGAGGTGGTTTTTGTAGGTAACCCGGCAATGGTATCTATGGATGGCGTACATACCTTGATCTACCACGGGCGCAGCATTGATGACCTTATTGCCGCCCTGCCGGGTATGAAATACGAGGACCCTGTCAAACCAATGATAGAGATGTTAAAGTGCAGGCATCTTTCACCTATCTACGGTAGCAAGGTATCCATTGCACCCGAGAGGACCGACCATCTTCTCATAGATAAGATACCTGACATCCTGCACTGCGGTCATGTTCACACGGTGGGTTGCACAACCTACCGGGGAGTTAAAGTAATCAATAGCGGTACCTGGCAGTCCCAGACCGAGTTCCAGAGACGCATGAACCTCCAGCCAGACCCTGCCAGGGCTGCAGTGGTGGACCTGGGCAGCCTAGACGTAAAGATTATCTCGTTTAAGTGAACTTACTAGATGCTATGAACACTTCACCTGATCAATTCGACCGGTTCAAGAAACAGGGCTACCATATTGTGGGCGCTCACAGTGCAGTAAAGCCCTGCCTGTGGTCGGGCCGGGCAGTCAAGGAAAAAGGTAGTTGCTATAAATCAAGGTTCTATGGCATAGATTCCCACCGCTGTATCCAGATGACGCCATACCTGGGCTGCAATCAGGCATGTATTTACTGCTGGCGCCCCATCGAGCATCCTGTAGAAGTGCCCCAGCACTGGGATGTTCCTGAGGTAATCGTAGAGGGTTGTATCAAAGCCCAGCGTAGTTTCATGTCAGGATACGGGGGTATTGAGAATATTGATAAATCGATATGGCAGCAATCCATGGAGCCCAGGCACGCTGCCATCTCTCTGGCAGGTGAACCTACCCTATACCCGCACCTGGGTGGCTTGGTCGAGGAGTTCCACAACCGTGGCCTTACTACTTTTGTGGTAACAAACGGCACCCGGCCTGAAGTTGTTGAGAACATCAGGCCTACCCAGCTGTACATGAGCCTGGACGCTCCTGATAAAAATACTTATTTGGGGTTATGTTCCCCACGCAATCCTGCCATGTGGGAACAGATACTGCGCTCCCTGAAAATCCTGGACGGCCACCCCTCCAGGACAGCTATCAGGATAACGCTTGTCAAGGGGCACAATATTAAGGATGTCCAGGGTTATGCCCGGCTTATCGAGACGGCAGCACCTGACTTTGTAGAGGTTAAGGCCTACATGCACCTTGGATATTCACGCAAGCGGCTTGAGCGGGAAGCTATGCCTCAGCATGAAGAAATACTCCAGTTCTCAGCCCAGCTGGCAGATGAACTGGATTATCAATTAAAGGATGATGTGGAACTCAGCCGTGTGGCAATGCTGTCAAAACGGGATACGATAGGGAAGATAGATTGGGCTGATAAATAATAATTTAATGGGATTCAAAGCAACAAATCGTTTTGTTTAAGTATACGAAGACCTTGTACTGTCA
>QBUR01000079.1 GCA_013374385.1 Candidatus Methanocomedens sp.
TATGAAGAACATACAATATATACTTCACGACCTTATATGGTTGACTTGACACTAGAATGACTAATGGCAATAGAATCTCTCATGCACTTATTCGATGCCTTCGGACCTCTGGTCCGAGGTCCGTGACTTTAAAGAGGCGACGGGTTTATTAACCGAGTTGGATGTGTGTAAGATATGACTGAAGAAATTGAGGATTTGGTAGCATATTGCGGTTTGTATTGTGGAGATTGTCACGGACACACTGGCATGATTGCTGACTTGGCCAGAGATTTGCGGAAAGAGCTTAGGCAGACACGGTATGATCTATTTGCAAAAGAAATGGCCCGCTCCCCATATGGCAAAGGCTACGAACATTATGACGAATGCTACGCGGTCCTGGGCCAAATGGTCAAATTCCGTTGCAAGAGTGGTTGCAGAAAGGGCGGCGGAAACCCGGGTTGCAAAATAAGGCAATGTGTCCAGAAAAAAGAAATGGACGGCTGTTGGGAATGCACAGAATTTGAGACATGCACCAAACTAGATTTCATCAAGCCAGTTCACGGAGATGCCCACATACGAAACCTAAAACGTCTCAAAAAGCAAAGTAAAAAAGATTTCTCCAACGGAAAACATGAATGGTACACCAAATCCAAAGACTAATACACATCCAACAAAACAAAGCACTCACCTGTCGTCGTCCAGCGAGCAGGATAAGGGAGTGGTTCCAGTGGAGCTGGCGAATGGGTAAGAAGGTGGGCACTGGATGCCCCCGAATTCATTCGGGTGTGGAGTGGACGGGGCTCAACACTAATCATCAAGTATACTCGATAAAAATCCATTATTTTATCGAGTCTAATGGAAACATGCCTTATTGCAATACCGGCCATCAGCCACGGTGGTTACCTATCCTTCAATAACATTGACCATACAAAGGTGAAATAATCAGAACCAAATGTCCCCCCATTACCAACTACACCATCTGCCCCATCACCACTTTCGCCAGTGCCTTACTCTTCTCAGCCGAAGTCATCATAGTATCAGCACTCACCACAGCCACATCCATACCCTCAACATCCCGCTGCCCCAACCCGTCCCGCTCATCAACCACAAACACATCCAGCAGGTCCTCATAGAACCGGGCCACACCCCTGGACGAAACCTCACAACCGCAAGCGCTCATCAACTTGCCTGCCGGCCCGCTCACAGGCTCGCACCCGATAATAGGACTGACCGCCACCACATGTTTGCTTTGTATCAGTTCTCTCATACCCTTCACAGCAAGGATGGGGCCAATACTTGTGATGGGGTTGCTGGGGCCGATTATGATATTATCCTCCTGCTCCACAGCCTTGCGGACTGCATCTGTAACAGTGGTATTCTCCATTCCCTGGTATTCCACACCCAGCACCTCAGGTTGCCCCTTTTTTCCAACCCAAAAATCCTGGAAATGCATTGTGCCGGTATCTGTGGAAATCATGGATGAAACGGACTCGTCACACATCGGCAGAATGTTTACCCCTGCCCCCAGCATGCGGGCAGACCTGCCCACAGCCTCAGTCAATGATGCGCCCTGCCTGATACATTCAGAGCGCAGGATGTGGGTAGCACGGTCCCTATCCCCCAGTCTTAAAACCTCACTCAGGCCGGCCAACTCAAGGGCTTCATGGGTACGGTAGGTATCCTGTGCCACACCCCACCATTTGTCCATGTCAAGCAGACCGGCAAAAAGATAAGTAACAGTATCAATGTCAGGGCACACCAGGTTGCCCGATACCCACAGGTCCTCTGCAGTATTGACCACCACCGTAATATCTTCATCAGGTACAAGCTGCCGAAGACCGTTCAGGAGTTTTGGTGTTCCTGTTCCACCGGATAATACAAGCATCAATGGTCATAGTGCAGAGCATAATATTAAACTTAATGAAATGTTCATTGCAAAATAAGGCACTGTGCCAAAATCCAGTTATGTAGTAAAATAGTGATGCATTTACAATGAAACTATATTTATTGCAATAGTAGGGAAATATGTGAGATTAATCGGGAGAAATGTAAAAATTTCTGACAGGATTAACTGGATATACAGGATATGAGGCAAAATTCCAATCCTGTTCATCCTGTAAATCCTGTCAAAAAGTCAAATGGTGACTAGAACTTGATTGTGCATGATGTTGCCGATATATATTTGGATTCTCTATGAATGTATCATTTTCATGGTCATCGTGGGTCATGAATACTTATGGGCTATAACTGGATTTTGATATTGTGTCATGTTTGCATAAGGTTTTAGGGTCTGGACTCCATAATACCAGCCTCATGAAAGAGGAAATGACCAGTGTGGATGTGGCTGCCATTGTGTCCGAGTTCAATACAGGTGAACTCAGCCTGGTAGATGCAAAGATCGGAAAGATATACCAGACCAATTATGATGAAATACGGATGACATTGCACATCTACGGACAAGGCAGGCATAACCTGGTGGTACAGGCGGGTAAAAGGACTCACTTCACCCAGCATCCACGCCCGGCACCCCAACTGCCACAGGGATTTCCCATGCTGCTTCGCAAACACGTTATGGGCGGCAGGATTAAAAAGGTCTCACAACATGATTTTGACCGTATCATAGAATTTGAGATTATACGAGCCGGTGTCACTACAAAGCTTATTGCCGAGTTGTTCTCGAGGGGCAATATTATACTGACCGATGACGAAGGGCGCATACTTCAGCCCATGAAACCTGTGAGTTTCAAAGACAGGACATTGCGCAGGGGCGAGATATATGAACTGCCACCACCACAGCTCAGCCCGCTTGAGACTACGCCTGACGAACTCGCTGGCATCTTACAGGAATCTGATAGTGATATCGTAAGGACGCTGGCCACCAGGCTGAATATGGGCGGCGTGCTGGCAGAAGAGGTGTGCCTGCAGGCTGGTATTGACAAGCATGTAGCGGCAGGGGAAGTGTCTGACCTTGATATGGTGTTGGGGGCATTGAAAACTGTTTTCAAGCCCATTGAGGATGGTAAACTTGAACCGCATATAGTGGTAAAGGATGGTAAGAACGTAGATGTGATGGCTTTTGGGCTTGAAAAATACAGCGGGTTTGAGACCCTTAAGTTTGAAAGTTTTAACATGGCGCTGGATGAATATTTCAGTACTGGTGTGGAAGTCGCAACCCCTGCACAGGTCAAAGAGGTGAAGAAAGAAAGTGTGCTTGAAAGGCGACTTCATCAGCAGCAACAGGCGATTGAGAAGTTCACCAAACAGGCGGCGAAGTTGAAGCAAACCGGGGATTTGCTATATGCCCATTACCAGACAATTGAGGATACGGTAAAGGTCATCAATGATGCCAGGGAGCGGCTGGGATGGGATGAGATCCAAAGCCGCCTGAAAGGTGCAGATACACCGCAGTCAAAGATTATCACGTCCATAGACCCAAGCAAGGGTACACTTACACTGGAACTGGATGGTAAAAATGTACTGGTTGACATTAAATTGACCATACCCCAGAATGCCCAGGTGTTTTACGATAAGGCAAAGAAGATATCGGGTAAGAAAACAGGGGCTGAACGAGCGATTATCCAGACTGAAAAATTGATAGCAAAGAAGGCTGAACCAGAGAAGCAAAGGAAGGGCGGCAAGATCAAGGTGAAGCCCCGGTGGTATGACAGGTTCAGGTGGTTCGAGTCTTCTGACGGCTTCCTTATTGTGGGGGGCAGGGATGCTGGCACCAATGAGGATGTGGTGAAGAAGTACATGGAAAAGCGGGATATCTTCTTCCATACCGAAGCACCGGGCTCGCCTGCTGTGGTCATCAAGACCGAAGGCAAGGAAGTGCCGCAGACCACGCTGGAGGAGGCTGCACGGTTTGCGGTCTCCAATTCAGGTGTATGGAAATCCGGGCGCGTGGATGGGGATTGCTACTGGGTTATGCCGGAGCAGGTGTCCAAGACCCCGGAGTCGGGTGAGTATGTGCCCAGGGGCTCGTTCATTATCAGGGGCAAGCGCAATTATATGAGTGCTACGGTGGGAGCTGCGGTTGGCATCCGGATTGAAGGTGGAATTAAGTTCTTTGGCGGGCCGCCTGAAGTTGTGAGGGGGCGGGCGCAGTATGTGGTTGAGGTTGAGCCTGGGGAGTTCAACCAGAATGATATTGCCAAGAAGGTTTACAAGATGCTGGTGGATATGGTTGGGGACCGGTCGCTGGTGAAGTCGATTGCTTCGGCTGATAAGATTGCTATGATGCTGCCGCCGGGGGAGTCGGCCAACCGCCTTGGGCTGGGGGACGAGGCCAAGTACTACGCCGAAGCGGACAGCCCCTTGTCCCGGCTCGCCGGGCGCCATCGGTTGGCGGTGTCTCCCGAGGCCTATCGGAAGGATCCGTCGGCCTATTTCACGTACATCAAATACGGCGCGAAGAAGCCGGATCGTCGCATCGACTACATCTTTGTGAGTAAGCAGGTCCAAGTGCATGAGATTCGCGTGTTGCACCAGCCGCGATACTCCTCGGATCACCTGCCCCTGCTGTTGACCGCCTCGGTGAAGGAGGCGGTTCGGTCCCCGAAGCATCCGAAATAAGCAACGCTTCG
>QBUR01000078.1 GCA_013374385.1 Candidatus Methanocomedens sp.
TCGAATTATTAGTTTTATCACTCAATATTATACACAATGTCTACGAAAGTATAAAGTAGTGATCTTTAGTAACCCTTTAGCTGCATGCGTTTACAATTTTAACGGGGATTGCTGCATGCCAGTCAAAGCTTCCTTTGAAGATCGCTTCTTTTAAAAAAATATCGTATATCTCATCAAACTTATCGAGATATTCTTCAAACGTGTAATAGGCAATCCTCCCCACGCTGACTTTGTCTGTTTGATTGGGTTTGATTCGGCAATCGAAAACAGAGAACTCCTCGAAATCTGTTACGATAGACAATGGCAGTTTTGCACTCCATGCATACCTCCTCAGCTGGTATGATGGGCTGACGTCTTCTTTTATATTCACAGAAGGTTTCTTCGCTTCAACAAAGAACTTCCTTTGACCGCCAATCCTGAAACTGTAATCCGGCGCTTTGGTCGAACCCCCTATTTTTATCGCATCCTCGTGAACAACATCCTTGTATTGCTCTGCATGATCCTGTTTATTGCCGACATCCCATCCCATAGCTTCAAAGAAGGGGTCAATGAATTCTATTCTCACCTGTGTTTCATTATATGCCGATTTTTTATAAACGTCAAAGTTATACCTGAACCGTTCAACAAGCTTTTTGATATTTTGCTTTGCTTCTTCTTTTATTTCATCTTTGGACATCATAGTGGACTATTAGTGGACTATTAGTGGACTATTAGTGGACTATGTAAGATACACTTAATTATATTTACTATAATTTTGCGAGTGTATTTCTTATGTCGGATTGGGCGCAATGTCGTATGGAGTTTTGTGGGGCGGGCGGCTGCCCTCTGCCTGGCTATATGCGCTGAACAGGGGCTGACCTCCAAAGATATACAAGTCCTGGCAGATCTGCAGGTAAGAGCTCCGGCCGAATTCCAAAGGCTGCCAAGTCTCAAACTGCGTGCTGCTGGTCCGGCCTTCGGTTGATTGGAGGGCTGCCGGAGAGTGGGAAGCAGCTGAAAAAAAAACAGACCTCGTTACAATTCGAGGCAGTCTGACAATTAGAGCCAGCAATAAGATTTTTTCGTATTTTTTGATTTAAAACCCCAATTCATCATCTTTTCACTGAAATTTTGAATTGCTGGACAGACTCCAATTTGTGAGGGGTAAACCATAATTTAAAGAAGTAACGATTTTATTAACAAAGTTGGAAGTGTATATGCTATGACTGAAGAAAGTGAAGATTTGGTGGCATATTGCGGTTTGTACTGTGGAGATTGTCATGGGTATACTGGCCGTGTAGCTGATTTGGCCAGGGATCTGCGGAAGGAGCTCAGGCAGACACGATATGATTTATTTGCAAAAGAGATGGCCAGCTCTCCCTATGGTAAAAGCTACAAACATTATGATGAATGCTATGAGGTCTTGGGCCAGATGGTTAAATTCCGGTGTAAAAGAGGCTGCCGAAAAGGCGGAGGCAACCCATCCTGTAAAATAAGAAGGTGTGTTCAGAAAAAAGAACTGGACGGTTGCTGGGAATGTTCGGAATTTGAAACTTGTATTAAACTAGACTCCCTCAAACCAGTCCACGGAGATGCCCACAAGAAAAACCTAAGGCAGCTTAAAAAAGGCAGTAAAAACAAATTCATAGTTGGAAAACACGACTGGTACACCAAAGCTAAGGAATAACACACATCCAAGAAAACTCATTGCCGTCTTGAGAATAGGTAGAAAAAAGGCAAACATACCAAGCTAAGTTTAGGGCGGGCTGCCCTCAGCTTGGTAGTATGCGCTGATCGGGGGCTGGATTTTGGGATTATCCGGGTTCCGGCATATCTGCCCGGCAGGACTCCGGCCGGATACCGAAACTGGCAGGCTTCAATGTATGTGCTACAAGTCCGGCCTTCGGTTGATCGGGAGTGCTGCCGGCGGGTGAGGGGCGACGTAATATACAGGCTATACCAAAACTAATTTGCTTTATACAAAAACCAAACAATATTGACTAATCCTCAATCACATACTCGAACAACAACTGTGCAGCAATAAAGAACACCACATCATACACCAGCAGCAGCCTAATTTCATCAATAGCATCCATAATATTACCACTTGTCAGAACCTTCTGGGTCGCAAGCACGGCTGACATGATAAGCGGAATGATAATAGGAAACAGGATGACAGGCAGCAGTATCTCCCTTGTCCTCATGTTCACGGTCAGGGCTGAGAACAAAGTTCCCACCAGTATAAAGCCCAGGGTGCCCAAAAATATCACAATGGCAAGAGCTGTCAGGCTCTTGATATCAGTGAAATTGAACAGTATCATGAACAGAGGCACGATGATAATCTCTATCATGAACATTATGACAAGGTTCGAGGTCACCTTTCCCATATAGATAGCACCCGGGTCAACCGGACACAGTCTCAATCCATCAAGGCACCCCTCCTCTTTTTCACCGGCAAAAGAACGTGAAAGACCCAGCATCCCTGCAAAAGTGAAAGCTATCCACAATATGCCAGGGGCAATGTCAGAAACCTCAATGCTGAACATCACATTCGTAAAGGAGTAGTTGAATATTACAATCACCAGGAGTGAAAATATAATCATGCTGTTTAGCATCTGCTTGGTCCTAAACTCCATCAACAGGTCTTTCCAGGCAAGGTACAGGAACGCCTTCATATCTCACACCTCGTGAACATAATGTTCATACGTCTGCCGGAATTCATGAAAATCCTTGATGGCGTCTTTTTCGGTCTCGAATACGATACGGCCGCCAAACAGGATCACGACTTTATCTGCCAGTGCTATGCCCCTCTCAAGGTCGTGAGATACCATGACCTGGGTTTTATCTGATACATCCAGTTCTTTCAGTATAGTATCGAATGTAGCAGCAGCGTGCTGGTCAAGGCCCGTATATGGTTCATCCAGGAACAATACCTTTGGGTCATGAAGTATGGCACGGGCAATACTCAGCCGCTGTTTCATGCCCCTGCTGAACGTACCCACCCTGTCGTCCAGCCGGTACTGCAATCCCACTTCCTCGACCAGTTCATGTATCCTGGCCTCCAGTACATCCGCTTTCATACCGTACATCCTGCCAAAGAACTGCAGGTTCTCCCTGGCAGTAAGGTCCTGGTACAGGTAGGTTTCATGGGATATGACGCCAATAAGCCGCCTGACTTCCAGAGGAGATTCCCGAACATCATGCTCGTGTACCCTGACTGTCCCTGAAGTAGGGCTTACCAGCGTGGACATTATCTTGATAAGCGTAGTCTTGCCTGCACCGTTGGGACCAAAGATAGTAAGGAAATCCCCTGTTGGTATTTCCAGATTGATATCATTAAGAACATCGTGGTTTCCAAAAGTTTTTGAAAGATGTTTTATCGAGATAATGGCTAATTGCTCCTATCAATACTGTGTACTATGGAAAAATAATACTTGTCCTCTACTTTTTTTATGTTCCGATTTGCAGCGGGCTGGCTATCTTCTTGAGAGTGGCTACCGCCGACAAAGCCGCCAGGTAACTGGTCCTTGGGTTTTCCGGGAATGGAATATTCTCAACCTCAGTGGTAAACCTGCCAAAGTCCCCTATCACTTCAATCTCATGCCGGTTCCGTGTCGAGCCAGGGTCCACTACTATTTTCACCCTGGTCTTATCCACTCCAATACCTGCCAAGCTGATGCATGCGGCCACATTCACGTTGGCAGGGAATGCCTTTACCGCCTCAATCGCTGTGCCATCGAATATGACCTCTGGTCCATCAAAACTTTCCAGGTCAATGTTGTTAACCACCACATAGGGGGCTCCAGCCAGTCCCTTTGGTGGTTTGGTAGTGGTCAATGTCACTGAGTGGATTGGTGCTGATGCTGCAGATTTGATGCCATCAATACCCGCGACTGCACCCGATGGCAGGTATATCTTACAATTGTGCTTGCGGGCCAGATTAACAAGATTATCGAGGAGTTGCCCGTCAACCAGGGCACCGACACTCATTATCATCACGTCGCAGCCATTTTCCAATGAAGCAATGGCGGTTTGGGGAACAGCAATTGCAGCGGCTGATTCAACAACCAGGTCTACCACTTTCACCATCTCACTGATTTTCATCATCTTAGGTTTACAGGACAGTTCGGCACAAAGTGATTCTATATTTTTAATGTGATGCTCATGAATGCCAACCAGTTCAGCACCTTCAATGTCCTTATCCAGTGCACGGCAAATAATTGAACCAATGGCACCGCACCCAACTACTCCTACCCTGAGCATAACAACATCCTCATCATGAAACTAAGCTTTCATAACCCCTAAAAATTATCCAGTACACCCTGTACTATGTCTTTAAAGTCATCCTTCAAAGAATAATGGTTGTGCTCCCTTGTCACGTCTATTCGCAAAATACCAAGCCGGGTGTTCATCAATCCTACCATTGCTGATACACCGCGATAGTTCACGTCAAATCCATGTTGTACCAGATTATTGTAGATGTCGTTGGTGGTATAGGTATCTCCATTCAGGAACATTTTAAGGACAGTCTTGCGCAGATTGGTCTCATCCCTGCGCAAATATTTTGCC
>QBUR01000077.1 GCA_013374385.1 Candidatus Methanocomedens sp.
ACACATTAGATTCACCGCGTTCCGATGTCACTTTTTCGGTAGAGATAAAATAATATTTTTTACTTCCATGTCAGTCAAAAATCTGTTCCTTGCGACTTCAGCAACATCCACTGCTCTGGATATTGCTCTCCCCCGTACCTTAATGGTAACAGTGTCGGCGCCGCCGTTGTATTGGGTTACCACTGCGAGTACATAGTTCATCACTGGTTTGTTCCCGACAAATACTACATCGTCATTTTCCATTTCGTCACCTCATTGGAATCAAAGTAGACATTATACGTTTAAACTATGTTACATATAACTTTCTCTGAACGTTTTTGAGTAAACTGCATCGCAGAACTCAGTCTGCCAGAATCCTTGCATCCACTGCAAATGCCCCGCTGGGATACACCACCAGCGGATTAATATCAAGTTCAACGATACCAGGATATTTCTCAAGCATCCGGGACAGTCCTGTAATCACATCTATGATTGCCTCCATGTCTACTGCTGTTCTCCCCCTGGCCCCCCTCAGGATGGGACTGCCCTTTATCTCAAATATCATCTGCCGTGCCATCTCCCTGTCCACGGGTGTCACCCTGAAGGATACATCCCTGCATATCTCCACAAATATGCCTCCCAGACCGAACATTATCACATGACCGAACTGGGGGTCCAGTTTTGCACCGACAATTACTTCCAGACCTGGTTCAGCCATCTTCTGGAGCACCACACCCTCGATGCTGGCATCAGGGACCTGAGACTTCACACGCTTCATCATTGAGTGGAATGCCTCATCCACTTCCACATCTGAACCCAAATCGAGAACCACGCCTCCAACATCGCTTTTATGACTGATATCAGGAGATAATATCTTCATGACCACCGGATAACCCAGCACTTTCGCTGCATTCACCGCTTCTGCAGCCGTTGATGCCTGACTCATAGGAAGTACCGGTATATCCGCATCCCTGAGCCGTTCCCAGACCACTTCTTCCATCAGACCCCCTCCTTTACTTTCTCAATGAAACCATGATGCTGAACCAGCGATGCCAGTGCCTTCACTGCCCTCTCAGGTACCGGATAATTGGGAAGTCCCCCCTCTTTCAGGATATCCACACCTTTTTCAGTACCTGCTCCGCCCATCCAGCATGCTATCACAGGTTTGGTGCATTTGCCCCTGTGAATATCCACTATGGCCCTGGCAGGGATACTGGCATCCCACATTACCGTATGCACATATATCACAATCATGGCATCGATGTTCGGGTCAAGCAGCATCTGACTCACTATACCGTTGTACACATCATACGCGGCCAATCCAGCCGTATCCACTGGATTTCGTGCTGAGGCAAACCCAGAAACCAGTTCTTTTATCCTCTCCCTGGTCTCAGGCTCCAGTTCGGGTATGTCAAGCCCCATCCTCTCGCATGCATCTGATGCAATGATACTGGCACCGCCACCGTTTGAGATTATCCCAACGCGTTTCCCTTTGGGTGCAGGCTGGACCGATAAAGCAAGGGCCGAGTCGAACAGGTCGTCAATATCTTCCACCCTTATAATACCGGCCTGTTTAAATGCGGCACTGTACACCTCATCTGACCCTGCAAGACTACCTGTATGGGAGAAAACAGCCTTAGAACCGCTCTCGGTACGCCCGGCCTTCACTGCCAGTATGGGTTTGGATATCCTTTTAGCCACATTAATGAACTCCCGGCCCCGGTTGACGCCCTCCACATACATGGCTATCACATTTGTGTCAGGGTCCTCATCTAGGTATTCCAGCAGGTCAACATCATCAATGTTGGCCTTATTGCCTGTACTTACCACAATGTGCAAACCCAGCCCCATCTCCATGGTCCAGTCGGCCAGTGCTAACCCAAGGGTGCCGCTCTGTGTAATAAACGAAATGCCGCCCGGGTCTGGTAATCTTGAAATGATACTGGCATTCATACCAATTTTTGAATTAACTACACCCAGAGTATTGGGTCCCATGAGCCGCATGCCGTATCTTTCAACAATTTCAATTAACTTGTCCTCAAGTTGCCGTCCCTCATCCCCGGTCTCGCTAAAACCGGCAGTGATCATTATTATTCCTTTTATCCCTTTCTTTCCACATTCCTCAGTAACTGCAAAGACCAGAGAACTGGGTACAGATATCACTGCCAGATCTACCTGTTCAGGTATGTCCAGCACGGAAGGATAGCATGTCTGACCCAGGATTTCCTTTTCCCGTGGGTTCACCGGGTACACTTTGCCTTTAAATCCGCCATCAAGCAGGTTCTTCAATATAGTATTTCCCCATTTACCCGGACTGGCAGATGCACCGACCACAGCAATGGAATTTGGTTCAAATATGGATTTTAATGTCAAAACAATCTACTTCCTGTAGGTCATAGCCTCATAAATCCGATGTCGAGCAATGGATTCTGCGGCCTTACGAGGGGTTATACCCTCTTTACGTGATAACTCAAGCATTTCCCTGGTATTGCTCCTTATGGTCGCTTCGATCTGCTTAAATGCCTGCTTTTCTGTTCCATTGTGATATTCAACAAAAGCCGTTATAACGCCCCCCGCATTAGCTACAAAGTCCGGAACACACAACACTCCCCTCTCATAGAGCTGATTTTCAGCCTCGAGTGTTGTAGGTATGTTAGCGCCCTCAATTATCAATTTGGTATCCAGCACATCGGCATTACTCTCTGTGATGACATCCGGCCGTGCAGCTGGCACCAATATATCTGTGCTGATATTGAACAGATCAGTAGTAAGCAGTTTTTCGCCATCCTTGTAATTAAGCAACGAACCGGTGGCTTCCTTTACACTGATAAGTTCCTTCACGTCCAGGCCGTCAGGATTGTATATAGTGCCTTTGGAATCACTGGCCGCAATCAAGATCATCCCCTTCCCTTCAAGGAACCTGGCAGCATGTTTGCCCACGGCCCCGAAACCTTCTACAGTGAGCCGGGCGCCTTTAAGGTCAATGTCTGCAAATTCGGCTGCCACTTCAGCACTTATGGCTACGCCAAAACCTGTGCTGCCAATTTCATCAAGAGGAATGCCTCCCAATACCCTTGGCAGTCCAACAGCCCTGCCAATTTCGTCCCTGATATAGGCCATCTCTGTCTCGCTGATACCCATATCAGGCCCGGGTATATATTCAATGATATGCCGTATCTTCCTTGCAAAAGCACGTATGAGTGCTTCCTTGTCAGGCAATGCCGGGTCAGCGATAATGCCAGATTTCCCGCCGCCGTGAGGCAGTCGTGCCATTGCGTTCTTCATGGTCATTGCCCGGGCTAGCCTGGCAACTTCAACTGTTGTAACCTCGGGTGACATCCTGATTCCGCCCATGGCAGGGCCCGCGGCAGTATTATCAACTACTAAAATTGCCTTAAGTCCTGTTTTTATATCTGATATATAAACTATCAGTTCAGGTCCCAGTTCATCTGCCAGATGAAATATATTATGCTCTATTTCGTACCCCATTTCATACCACCATATACTTTGTATACGTACTTTTTTGATTTAACAATATTGTTGAAAGTATCTCAACGAATTAATAAGGTTTATAAGATGTGTAAATTATAGAGCAAATACCATGATACGAAAGTGTCCGAAACACGGCTATTTCAGAGGAGAAGTTTGTCATTGCGGTGAAGAAGGTAAATATGTACTTGATATGGAACGTACCGAACGGATGGGGCGTTTCGTTTCCGGTGCACTGCGGCATTTTCCTGATGACTTGGGACTGGGTATGAGCCAGCACGGCTGGGTGGACCTGGATGTGCTCGTTGACGTTATGATGACCCGGTACCCCTGGGCATCTGCTAATCGACTAATAGGTATGGTTGAATCTGACGTAAAAGAAAGGTACCAGATAGTTGGTAACAACATTCGGGCCCGTTACGGACATTCCATTGATGTAGAAATGGATTTTCCTGAGAACGACCTGGAAGAACTGTTTTACGGTGTAAGCCAGGAAGAAGCAGATATGATCAAGGAAATGGGGATAAAACCCCTGCGCCAGAGGTATGTCCACATGAGCACAACGTATGATAAAGCTGTAGAGGCTGCCAGTGTGCACACCGAAGACCCGGTAATCTTTAGGGTAGATGCCTTTGCTGCCCTGGATGACAGAATAGTGATGATGAAAGCAAACGACCTTATAGTCCTCTCTGAGGAAATACCTCCGGAATACATCGAAATCATTAAGCCCGTGTGACTTATGGGATTTGTTTACTGAAATATTTTCTGACAATTTTATTTTTTTACTGCCCCGCGTAAAGTATAATTCTATGTCAGTCCTCACTTTCCGCAGGTATATTTTGAAAACAAATCTTTTTCTTAAACATTGAATAATGTTGAATGATTGTGGTTTTCAGTATTTTTGTACAAATGGTTCGGAAAGATGCATGTCTATTTTCTGCCGAAGTTGGTAAAACATATATTCAAAACATGTTTTTTTTGATATTTCGCTGAGTATTTTAGATTCCAATTTCGTCAGGTTAACTTTGGGGTATCAACT
>QBUR01000076.1:0-1940 GCA_013374385.1 Candidatus Methanocomedens sp.
GGATCAAAATACTCTGTTGAACCAAATTACCCATCAATACTACAGGAATTTCATACAAAATAATCCCACAGTAGAGATAGGTGACGTTTCAATAGTAATCAATAAGAAGTTATCAATCTCAAAACTCGCCCCCGCCGCCTTCAAACCCCAGACCACCACAGTCTGGTCATTCCCGGACCGCGGAGACTGGGCCACCCACAAAGGCAACTACCGCGGCAACTGGTCACCCTACATCCCCCGCAACCTCATCCTCCGCTACACAGACCGCAACGACACCGTACTTGACCAGATGGTCGGCAGTGGCACCACCCTGGTCGAATGCAGACTCCTCCAGCGCAACGCCATCGGGGTTGATATAAATCCTGATGCCGTAATGGTCACCCGCAACAGGCTGGACTTCCCCTACTCACCCCTTGATGAAGAATACAAAGAGCCGGAAATTAAAACATACGTAGGAAACGCCTGCGCTCTCGATAAGATTCCCGACAACTCAATTGACTTTATAGCTACCCATCCACCGTATGCACATATCATCCCGTACACTCATGAGTTAGTTGAAGGCGACCTGTCAAGTGTCCACAGCATCAATGAATTTTCCGATGAAATGCGGCAGGTTGCGGCTGAATCAATTCGAGTCTTGAAATCAGGAAAGCATTGCGCTATATTGATGGGAGATGCCCGCAAACATGCACATTTCATTCCAATTACTCCAAGGGTCTTGCAGGCTTTTCTTGATGCTGGTTTTGTGCTGAGGGAGAATATTATTAAACTTCAATGGAAAATGAAAGGTACAAGGGAGAACTGGAGCGGGACTAAATACAACTTTTTGCTTATTGGACATGAGAACTTGTATGTTTTCAGGAAACTGAAAAGTGACGAATCAAAAGCGAAATTTAAGAATAGTATGAAATGGTGGTAATGGAAAGTGGGTGTACTGTTGGGGTGTGAATAGTCCTGTCATGGCCTTTGAACCGCACTCTTATTCCGTTCTCCCTTCAATTAATAGCCAAGATCTTCAGGTGTAAAAACTTCAATCTCCTTTATCCGCTCAAAATGATTGACATTTCTTGTAACAATCTTATTAACACCCTGCGAAATTGAAGTTGCTGAGATCAAGCAATCGTTCAATTCAATTGTCTCACCTTTTTTTACAAGACCTGAATATATCTTTCCACCTTCTACTGCCACATCCTTGTTAATATCTATAACCTCAACAAGGCTGATAAGTTCAAGGGTTTTATCAAGAGCATCCTTGCGTTTTGACAGATGCACTCCAACACTTAACTCCGCAACAGCAATTGCAGAAGTAAATCCAGTATTGTCTGCAATTAAAGATTCAAGAAAAAGTCTGGAAGAATTTACTACTTCCCTGCGAAGACAGTCAACAAATATCGAAGTATCAACAAATAGTCTCATTTTATCCAATCTAATCTCGTTGATTTTCTCAACTGGTCAACAAAAGTCTTACTATTAACATCATAATCCCAGGCACCACACGAAGATTCCACTACATTAAGTGCATCCACACCCTCCCTACCTTTGAGCAAACTCAGGATTGAATGCAGCTCTTTGTCAAGCATAAGGAGTTTCCTTTCTATTTCAACATTTGATGCCATCATTAACAAATCCGTTCTAATCTCCTATAAGTTTATCCCAAAATAATAATTACTACTAAACATTTAAAATAATATTCCCTATACTGGTGCTTTCCTCTCCCCTCTCCCCCTTCCCTTCTTCACTAGCCTGCGCTGGATGTTGGTAGGGAAAGTTGGATTCAATTGTTGTGCGTGGAGTGCTGCCTTGGCTGTTAAAATATCATCTTTATGAAATATTTCACCGCAAAGGACGCGAAGTTACGGCAACAATGTCTTTGCGTCCTTTGCGCCCTTTGCGGTGAGTTAACAATAAGCTCATTCCACATCTTACCTGCAATTCACCCG
>QBUR01000076.1:1950-4446 GCA_013374385.1 Candidatus Methanocomedens sp.
ATTTTAAAACCATACCCCCCACACAACACCTTATGTGCACTTCACCCGCCGCCCGGATGCGCCCAGTTCAGCCAAATGGCATTGAAGCTACATTAAAAACTTTCACCAATCAAAAAAAAAACAATAAGGCCGTAGTTACTTCCCTGCCTCAAGTTCCTCCATCAACATCTTTTCATACTTATCAGCAGCCTTGCCCTTCCCCTTCTTAGCAGCCACAGTCTTCCCTTTCCCTGCCTTACTTACAGGAGCAACCCGCTGCCCGGGCTCAGGCACTTTAACACTTGCACTGAACACCTGCTGATGAGCAAATACCAGCAGGGAACCGATACACATCAATGCAGACCCAATCCAAACAAAACTGATAAGTGGAATCTCTTTGACCACGAAATTGTAGCCACTGCCTGCCCGCCCACCATACTTTACATGATAAGTCGTGAGTAGCTGTTCATCATCCATAACCCTGGTCCACTCAACCCGTTCAGGTGTACCGTCCATGTTCTCATCATATAGCTCGATCCAGTAGCGCACCGCACCAGTGGATACGATCCTGTCATCTCTATAAAGATTAACATAGAACGCGTTCTTGGTCAGCCCTTCCACCATCCTGTCATTGGTTGCTTCCCTGTGAATCGGACCGCCGGTATCAGCAGGTATTAGCTGGAAACCAAGTGGATTGTCACTGTAATCCTTATTCGTACCATAATCGTCAAGCAATCCGACACTGATATACTGGGTATCTCCTAATTTGGAGTCTGCATAATTTATCCGGTAGGTCACATCAAAGGACTGGCTTACAATAACACCCAAAAGCAGAATAATAGTACCCAGGTGTATCAGGGTGACTCCTGCAGGCTTAAGCAACTTTTTCTTATCCTCGATATTAGATGCATCTATAGTGAATTTATACAATATAGCAACCAGCGAGAATATGAATATCGGCGCATAGCTTAGCAGTGATATGCTGCCAAGCATCCGGGTGAAACCCGAAGCAGACTGGTAGAAAGGGCTTGCATGGTTTATCAAATAGTATTCAGGCCGTCCCTCGGGTATAATAAAGGCAAGAACAATGCTAAACAGCAAAACAACTGCCGCAGCAATGAGATACTTCTGTGCCCCTATCTTCTTAACAATGGACTTATAAGGCAGACATACACCCATAATCAGCATCAACAACATGGTGAACGGGTATGCCAGCGTATTAAAGAACTCCCGTTCTGTAGGACTGGCGTTAATGTTCATCACAAGTTTTGAATAGATAGGTGCGGTGATGCCAAAGAAAGCAACGAAAGAAATTATAATGAACAAGATAGCTGTCAGGTCAAATATATTAGATTCGGACAGCAAGGGTCCGCTTACTCCTTCCTCATCCTTCGCATTCTTTATCCGCATAAATGTCATCACTGCCACTCCGACCAGCAGTATTACAGTTACCCAAAAGAAAATACTTCCACTAGGCAGTGCACCCACATCGTGAGTGGATGATACCGAACCGCTCCGTGCCACCCAACCTGCATAAATTGAACTGGTGAATGTAAGTGTCGCGAACATGGGTGTCAGGTTCTCATATGCGCCTTTGGTCCTGTATTTATAAGCCATATGCATGAACATGGTTGTTATCAGCCATACAAGGAAAGGCGTGGTCTCATAAGGGTCCCATGCCCAGATATTGCCTGTACCTGAAAGTGTACCCCACTGGGCCAGCCCGTAAATCCATGCGCCGCCTACCACCAGAGTAATTGACATTGTGAACCAGGAGATGCGTATCCACTGGCGCTGTACTCTCTCCCACTGTTTGCCCAGACCCGGGGTTATCAGGTATGAAAGGGCTGCAGCAAAAGGTATCAGCGTGGTGGCATAGGCCACGAACTGCAAAGGTGGGTGGATTGTCATTATGGGGTCCTTAAGTATGGGACGCAATCCTGCTCCTTCTGCGAACGCGTAATCAACCGCCAGGTTGTACTGACTGCCCCACAGGTCGAACCAGGTCTGGAACGGGTACATGCTGGACTTGTACACAATGACATAAATGAATATGGCACCAACGGACAGCATGATTATCTGCATTCTCCTGAAAAATGGTGAATCCAGATCGTACTTCTCACTTATCCACAGGGCCTGCAAGAACACAAGTGCAGCCCATAACACCATTGCGCCGTCCTGTACCGCAATGGTAGCGGCCAGCTGGTAGAAAGGACTGAGCAAAGTAGAAGAGTTCTGGGTAACATAAACGAACCTGAAATCAGATGTCAGGAAATAATATATCAGCAACGCCATGGAAAGTGTTGATAGCAATGCCGATATCCTGATGGTCCACCTGGCCGATTTGGTGATATCTTCCACACCCGAATATTCACGATACAGAAGCAGTGCTATGGACAGAAGACTGAACAATAACGTACTGTTCAAGAGTAGGGTTCCGTAATTCGTCATTTAAATTTCACCGGTAATTGATTGAATGAATTTGACTATATTTAATTGCTTCTAAATATATAAATT
>QBUR01000075.1 GCA_013374385.1 Candidatus Methanocomedens sp.
TATATTAAACTCGGACGTTTTTTCCGACTAAAAAAACCAAACAATCATGTGAACTTAGAAGTATGAGCTTATCCGTGCCCCATTTTTAGCGCCACGATTGCTATGCTGGTTCAAGATATCCCAACGGATGCACAAACCTCCTATCGTTTGCAGTCACATACCCCTGACAAGATGCACCAAAACCTGCCCATACATGCCATAACCCCCAACACCGCCCCCCTTTCAAATATTCGACAGCAGCCCCAGCCCCTTATCAGTCAGCCGACAGAAATCCTCCTCGACTACAGCATACTCCCCCTTACTTAGAAAATCCAGCTGGTAATCCAACTGTGACCGGTCAACCCCTACCTCCTCCATCACTTCCCCAAGCGACTTACCAAAAGACCCAATTGAAACAATAATCTTCCTGCGCACCGGATTTCCCAGTGCCTTGAACATCATGTCATGGTCGCCTGTCTTTGTCTCACGGGCCGTGGGGCCACGCATCATCATGTCTTCCAGTTCGTCATCGTCAATGTTCTGGTTCATAACATCAAATCCTGAAAATAACGTTCAGGCTAATACTGCATAAATCTTATCTGGCTCACACTATATCAATATGCTTTTCAATCTTCGGGATAGACATAGCCGTCAATTAACGAGACTGTTACAATTCGTGTTTATGAATATAAGAAAACCACAGATGAACACAGATTTCCAGGCAGCATATCCGCGTTTATCTGCGTTTATCCGCGGTTAGTTTGATAATACCAACATGTAATGTAACTGTCTCCATTTAACACAGGATAAAAGATAATGAACCCCACCGCAAAACCCCTGATGGTACTGGGCACAGGCTCCCATGTAGGCAAAAGCGTGATAGTCACAGCCCTGTGCCGTATCTTTGCCGAGCAGGGCCACAGCGTAGCACCCTTCAAAGCACAGAACATGAGCCTCAACTCCTGGATAACCGATGACGGCAGCGAGATAGGTATTGCACAGGCTATCCAGGCAAAAGCATGCAGCATCCTGCCAACCGCAGACATGAACCCCATACTCCTCAAACCCAAAGGTGACCGCCAGTCCCAGGTGATAGTACTGGGCAAACCGTTTGCCGACCGCACCGCAGGAGATTATTACGATTCCATTGAAGACATGATGAAAGTGGTCGAGAGCGCATATGAAAGGCTGGCAGGACAGTACGACATCATCGTAATAGAAGGGGCCGGAGGCGCTGCTGAGATCAACCTCTACCATCGCGACGTGGTCAATATCGGCACTGCCAGGATGCTGAAACCCCCCATTATCCTTGTAGGCGACATCGAGCGCGGCGGCGTGTTCGCAAGCATCTACGGCACCCTGAAACTGCTGCCAGATGACATTGCGCCCCTGGTCAAAGGTATCATAATCAACAAATTCAGGGGCGACCCCGCCATACTCGAACCCGGCATTCGGCAGCTTGAAGAACTCACAGGGGTGCCGGTACTGGGCGTCATACCATATACCGAGCTATCCATTCCCTCAGAGGATTCAGTCTCCATCGCCGACAAGGTACAATCTGCACCCAGGGACAACGGGCTGGTGGACATTGCAGTCCTCCACCTGCCAAGAATATCCAATTTCACAGACTTCGAGCCCCTGGAGCCGTATTCAAATGTACGTTATATCGAGCCGGGTGACGACTTCGGGCACCCAGATGCCCTCATCATTCCCGGCACAAAGAACACCATTGACGACCTGAAAGTGCTGCAGGATTGCGGTTCAGATGTCAGAATACTTGAACTGGCAAAGGCAGGCGTCCCCATTATCGGCATCTGTGGCGGCTACCAGATGCTTGGTAAGACTATCACTGACAGCGGTATAGAAGGCGTCAGCGGGGATGCTACTATTTTCAGCGGTTTGGGACTGCTGGATATTGCCACAAATTTCACTGAATATGAAAAGCAGACTGTCCAGACCGAAAAGACAGTGACAGGTAACGGCCCCATCCTGGGCAGCATAAAGGGGCAGCAGGTATCAGGCTACGAAATTCACATGGGGAAGACAAATCTTATGGATGCTGCACCTGCCTTTGGGGATGACGGATGTGTGAATGATGAAGGGCTGATATGGGGAACATACCTGCACGGACTGTTCGAGAATGAGCATTTAAGGGATGCATTTTTAGAGTTCCTGTATAACAGGCGTGATATGTCATACAGTGCTGTTAAAGGCAAAGTGAAGTACATTGACCCCTACCACCAGCTAGCCACGCATTTCCAGGCATACGTTGATATGGATGCGATTGAGAGGATGCTGGAAGATTAGGTAACAGTAGACGTTAGTAGAAATCAGTAAGCGTCAGTAAGTTTCATTAAGTTTTAGAAAACGCCATCATGCATCATCGTATTCGCTTAGCAGGCAGGCAACTGCATATGCCGGGAATACCTTTGAGATGTCAGGGCCGTATTTCCGGGACAACAATGTACATTCAAGTCCGGCATGCCGGGCAGCATCATGGATCAGTAATTCGCCCAGTCCTGCGCCCATTACTTTTTCAATACTGTGCTGTTTAGAGAGTATTTCCAGTGCCTCTGATAGTTCATCCCGCTGGTGCCTGTAAATCTGCCCGGCCATGTTCACAATATCCTCATGTTCCAGTTCTGTGGTGTCTGCACACACCACCCTGGCCAGGCGCCGGGCTGCAGATTCAGGGGTTTTGCCCTCACCATCGGCCGTATCGCAAGTATAATCTCCAGGCTGGATGTGCCCCAGCAGCAAATTGGCATCACCGGTCAGGGCGAAGAGTTCTGAAGCGACCCTGTACTGCACGCCCCCTAGCTCTATCCTGTCCATTAATGCTGCAATGTTGGTGCGAAGCATGCCACGATAGAGCAGTTCATGGCGACCCATACGTTTCAGGTCAGTATCTCCTGCCAGCGGGCGCCCGTTCTTCACAGGGATAAGGTCAGAGGTGGTACTGCCTACATCCACAAAAATACAATCGGTGTCTTTACCTGCCATCATTGCCGAAGCCATCCAATTGGCAGCTGCGAGGGAACGCATATCACTGATATGGCTACTGTTTGAGAAATACCCATGATTGTCCAAGTACATTGCGCCGGGAAATGCTGCATCCACAGACTCTACAATAAACCTGACACCCTGTTCCTTGTCAGGAAAACAATCAGCCAGTTCGCCGGTTATAACCACTCCTACTTTGCCGGGTTTGATACGCATGGCCATTCCCTTCAGGGCCTGGGGAAGGTGAGTATCTTTCCACAATGGGATATAATGCAGTTCAACAATAAAACGGTCCGCAAAAGCTAATTTGGTGTTGGCGCCACCGATGTCAATGCCAATTACAGGTGCTTCTTTACTCATATCTCTCAAGATAATTCCATATATGTTAATATTATTGCATTGTTTCGCTGAACAAGAAACTGCTCCCTTCGGTCGCAGTTACTTGAGTACATAATCTTATGACTACTATACTACATGGAAATAATAGAATTGATTTATTCCCTCGATAATCTTAAATATCTTTATAGCTTGTAAAGCCCGATATATTCATAAGTTTGAACTAAACATCTTATTCAAATTTGATGATCCTATAAGGAGATAATTAATGGCAGATTTCAGAGTTATTGTTTCAGATAGAAAGACCGGACATGCACACCAGATACAGATCTCGGATAACAACACCAACAGATTCATAGGCAAGAATATTGGTGAGATTGTAAGTGGAGACGCAGTGAACCTTCCAGGATATTCCTTAAAAATTACTGGCGGGACCGACAATGATGGGTTCCCCATGCGAAGCGGCCTGCCAGGTTCAAGCCGCCGCAAGGCACTCGTATCAGGTGGCGTAGGATTCAAATCTCAGGTGAACGGAATGAGACGTCGTAAGACGATCAGGGGCGAGGAGATCGCTTCAGATATAGGTCAGATAAATGCTGTTGTTGAAGATTATGGCAGTAAATCCATTAATGAACTGCTGGGCGGCGGAAACGAAGAAGCTGGCGAGGATGCAGCTGAAGGTGCCGTAGAAGCCGCAGACGAATCTTAATAGGTTCGTCTAATATCCTTTTTTCTCATTTTTACTATATTTTTCAACCCTACTTCTTAAGTGGAACTTTATTACATTCCATTATCCATACGCCACTTACAGTGTGAAGGATATAGAAAATAACAAGAACCAGTTGAATTGGGGCCCGGGTCGGGAGTCGAACCCGAGTCGAAGGATCCACAGTCCTATAGGATAACCCCTACCCCACCCGGGCACTGTAATATTTGGGCAGGAGAGTGTCCACTTGGATGCATTGAAGTGACATAAACGTTTTGATGTATTTTATTCGAAAGTGGTCGGTCAACAATAAAGAATAAGTACTTTAATGCGTTATTAGGATACTCTGCAGTCCCGTAGGGTAGAGGTCAATCCTGCAGGCCTTTGGAGCCTGCGACG